>CAYUME010000947.1:0-2062 GCA_964445475.1 uncultured Planctomycetia bacterium | reverse complement strand
CCGCGCGAGGCGGGAGACCCGTTCCGGCGCGGGGGCCTCGTTTCCGGCTTCCGGCACGGTTCGCCGATCCCGCCGAGCACGGGGCGCTCCCGGCACACGCGGGGGGGCCTCCCTTCTTTCTCCCAGCCCGTCTGCGACGGGTCCCCCTTCCCGCCCCCGCGCCCCGCACGGCCGGGGGCCCCGGTGCATCGGGGAGGACCCGCCTCCAAGGATGCGGATGCCCGCCGCTGGAAAATCGCGAGGCAGGCGATGATTTCCCGGCGGAGGGCTTGGGGTTTTGACGGAGGGGAGCCTTCCCCGATTCAGGAAGGCCCTTGAACGTGCAAGGCAGGGGGGAGCAGCCGGGGCCATTTCCGAGTCTGTGTGACTCACGGAAGAAAGTTCCCCCAGCCTGGGACGATATGACCGCGCGGCGGCGCCACGGGCTGGCCGCGCGGCGTAAGACAGCCTATTGCCTTGCGTTTCGGGGCCCCAACCGAATGGCATGAAGATAAGTCCTAACCCGCGACCCGCCTTCGAACAACGTGACGCGGGACGGTCAGAGACGGGTACGGTTTCGGACGACGCTTTCGGTATCGCGGCTCGACACGATCGGGACGATGCGGGACCGGGTCGTCACGAATCTCCTGGAGCAGGTGAAACCGGAGGTCTTCCCGAAGCGTGCCGGTGGCATCCAGGAATCGGGGCGTCGAGACCGACAAACGCTGGATCGTTCCCTTGATGCTGAGGCGGCGGGCGGCACGACAGTTGAGCTCGACCGATTCCGCCATCAGGCCGCGAAGCAGGTTGTATGCCAGCAGGTGGGCCCAGAACTCCTTGCGGACGATGTCCGGCGATTTCCCTCGCAGGACATCCATGTGCATCGAGACCTTGAGATGGCGAAGGTCCAGCTCGATCATCCAGCGGTCGCGGTACAGCGCCATCAAGGAGGCCTTGGGGTAGGCCACCGGATCCACGAGCGTCGTCACCAGGGTGATCTCGCGGGATCGGAACCCGGCGATGTCGACCCGGAAGCGGATCTCGCGCAGCAGGATGTCCTCGGGCAACGCGTCGAATTCCTCCGGCGACAGCCAGCGGGGGCGGGCATAGGGCTTTTCCCACGTGACCAGATGGTCATCGGATCCCAGGCTCCGTCCTTGGCGGAAGTCGGTCCGCTTGCGCTGGACGAGGCGCAAGACCGTATCGATGCCGCGCTGCTTGAGGACCACCACGTCGGCATACGAGCAGAAGCCGCGGTCGCCGAGGAGGAGATCGCCTGGCGCCAGGCGATGCCAGAGCCGGTGGAACAGCGTCCGCTCATGGACGGCCAGGGAGTCGATCTCGGCTTCAAGAACGGCACCCGTCGACCACGAGGAGAAGGCGGCAAAACGGGCGACCGGAAATCCGCATCCCGGCTTTTGGCCATCCGGTTGGGGATATGCGGCCTGATTGGCCGGGGTGTCCGGCATCGAGACCGAGGACCCGTCGACGATCAGGGGCCGGCGTCCTTGCCAGAGATGCTCCGGAGCCACGCGGGATTCCTGGCGCGTGGCGACCAGGCGGGTCAGAGCAGGCAGAAGATCGGCGGGAAGCCGGGCACGCGCCTGGCAGTAGGCGCTGGGGTTGCCGGAACAAGGACGTCGCTTTCCCGCGGCCAGGAACGAGGAAATCCGGGCAACGACCTTGCGACAGGCCGAGTCCTCATCCAGGACTTGCGACAGGAAGGCCCAGACGGTGACCGAGGGGGGAAAAGAGGCGCTTCCGATAGGTTGCGCCTTCCGCCCGGAGGGCAGACGTGATGTTCGCCTCCGTGAGAAGCTCCCGGAAAGGAAGCCCGATGCTGCGGCGAAACTGCTCCGACAGAAACGCGACCCGGTTGCCGATAGATATACTGGACACGAGACGGCCTCCTCTCCGACCAGGGAATGTGGGGACATTCCTTTCGTCGGCTGATGGAGGCCGTTTTCGTTAATGCATTCCGTCATTGGTTTTAGGGCTTATCTTAGCGCCATTCGGGGTGGGGCCCCGAAATCGCACGATCCGACGCTCCGCCCCGCGCGAGGCGGGAGACTCGTTCCGGCGC
>CAYUME010000946.1:0-2064 GCA_964445475.1 uncultured Planctomycetia bacterium | reverse complement strand
CGGCCGCTGGGGCGTCAACTACATCTACGGCACCTGGCAGGTCCTCGTCGGCCTCCGTGCCGTGGGCGTGGACATGAAGGCGGACTGGGTCCGCCGCGCCACCGACTGGCTCCGCTCCGTCCAGAACGCCGACGGCGGCTGGGGCGAGTCCTGCCGGTCCTATGACGACCTGCAGCTCAAGGGCAAGGGGCCGAGCACCCCGTCCCAGACCGCCTGGGGCCTCATGGGGCTGGTGGCCGCCGGGTCCACGATCCAGGACGAGGCCGTCCGCCGGGCGGTCGAGTACCTGATCCGCACCCAGCGCCTCGTGGGGGGCTGGGACGAGACGGAGCATACGGGCACCGGGTTTCCCCGCGTCTTCTACCTCGTCTACACGATGTACCGCGACTACTTCCCCCTGCTGGCCCTCCAGTTCGTCCGGGAGACCCTCCGGACGTCCCCGGGCCGCCCCGCCAGCGCCTGACGGACCCCGCCCGGAGGTGCGCCGCATGCGTCAGCCGTTCTCCCTCACCCTCCGCATGGCGCGGTACCTCATCGGGAAAAAGCTCCGCGGCGAGTTCCGCTACCCGGTCGTCATGATGCTCGAGCCGCTCCACACCTGCAACCTCGCCTGTCTCGGCTGCACGCCCGACCGGTACGCGGGCCCCAGGTCGGAGTGGCTCTCCGCCGAGGACTGCCTCCGCGGCGTCGACGCCTGCGGCGCCCCCATCATCTCGGTCTGCGGCGGCGAGCCGCTCCTGCACGACGGCATCCACGAGATCGTCGGCGGGATCGTCGCCCGGAAAAAGTTCGCGATCGTCTGCACGAACGGGCTCCTCCTCCCCCGCTACCTGGAGAAGGCCCCCGCCTCCCCCTTCCTCTCCTTCGCCATCCACCTCGACGGGATGGAACAGACGCACGACAAGGTGACGAAGCGCCCGGGCACCTTCCGCAAGGCCGTCGAGGCGAGCCGCGCGGCCATCGCCCGCGGCTACCGCGTCAGCTGCAACACCACCGTCTACGCCGAGTCGGACCTTGACGAGATCGTCGCCCTCTTCACCCACCTCAAGGAACAGGTCGGCTTCCACACCCTCCTCGTCGCCCCCGGATACGACTTCGACCAGACCGGGAAGGACTTCTTCCTCCGGCGTCGGGAGGTGAACGAGCGCTTCCGCCGGATCCTCGACCGGGTGAAGGAGAAGTGGTTCGGCAACTCGCAGCTCTACCTGGACTTCCTCCGGGGGGAGTGCGAGCTGACGTGCACCGCGTGGGGAAACCCGACGCTGACCCCGAAGGGATGGCAGGGCCCCTGCTACATGCTCCGCGACGCGTACCACACGACCTTCCCCGAACTGATGGAGAAGACGGACTGGGCCCGCTACGGCCCCGCCTCCGGCGAGCCCCGGTGCCAGGGCTGCATGGTCCACGCCGGCTTCGAGCCGACCGTCGCCGTCGGCCGCGACATCCCCTTCACCCGGCAGATCTACAATGCGGTCCGGATGATGACATGACCTGGCTCGTCCTGGCCGCGCTCCAAACCGAGCTCCGTTCGGCCTTCCAGCGCCTCCGCCCCCGCCCCCGCCGTGTCGCCGGCCTGTCGTGCCGCGAAAAAGGCCCCCTCGTCTTCGCCATCGGCGGTGTTGGGACAGACGCCGCGGGACGGGCCGCGGCGCGGCTGGCCGACGCCCTGAAGCCCGGCGTCCTCGTCTCCACCGGGTTCGCCGGCGCGCTCGCGGACGATCTCGCGACGGGGGACCTGGTCCTGGGGGGCACGACGGGATTCCCCGCCGAGGCGAAAGCCCTCCGGGCTGCGCGCGAGGCTGCGCCGGACGGGCGGGTCGGCGACGTGACCGCCGTCGCGCGGGTCGTCCGCGACGCCGGGGAACAGGAGCGCCTGCGCGGGAAAACGGACGCCCTCGCGGTGGATATGGAGTCGGCCGCCGTGGCGCGCGCGGCCCGGGAGCGCGGGCTGGGATTCCTCTGCGTGAAGGCGGTCCTGGACACGCCGGCCGCCCCCCTCGCCTGCGACTACGCCGGCCTCCTCCCCGTCCTCGTCTGGACCCTCGTGGCCCACGGCCGGACCGG
>CAYUME010000945.1:0-2070 GCA_964445475.1 uncultured Planctomycetia bacterium | reverse complement strand
TTCGAGGAGGCGATCCGCCTCCGGCCCGACGTCGTGCCCCCCTACATCAACGTCTCGATCGCCTTCAACCTGGCCGGCCGGAACGGGGAGGCGGAGGCGAAGCTGAGGGAGGCGCTGAAGCGGCACCCGGGGAACGTGGCCGCGAACCTCAACCTGGGGATGCTCCTCGGGGAGCTCGGGCGGGTTTCGGAGGCGGAGGCGTCCTTTCGCGCGGCCTTCCAGGCCGACCCGAAGTCCGCCACGGCCGCCTACAACCTCGGGGTGATCACGGCGAAGGACCGGCCGGACGAGTCGCTCGACTGGTGCCGGAAGGCCGTCGCGCTCGAGCCGCACGAGCCGAAGCACGCCTACACGCTGGCCTTCTACCTGGCGCAGAAGGGGAAGACATCGGAGGCGGTGTCGGCGCTGGAGCGGCTGCTGGCCGGCCCTCGGGCGAGCCTCGACGCCTACCAGCTGCTCGGGGACCTGTACGCCCGGCAGGGGCGCGGGGACGAGGCGTCGCGGCTCTACCGGCGCGGGGCCGCCGACGGGCGCCTGGCGGCGGCGGAGCGGCAACGGCTCGCGGCGATGCGGTAGGGGGGTCGGGCCCGGAGGCCCTGGTCTTGCGCTGCGGGTCCGGGGGCGGGCGGCTTCGATTCGCGGAACGGGACGTGGGCGGATGGATCTTCTGGGCCTATTGCAGGGAGCCCCTATGGCGACATCCCGGACGACGCGCGACGACGGACCCCGGAGGTGGACCCGGCGCGGCTCCGCGGCGGTGAAGGCCCTGGCGATCGGGCTGGCCGCGGCGGTGCTCATCGCGATCGTCGTCGTGCTGGTCCAGGAGGGCGGGGGCGGGGCGGACTTCAGCGCGCTCCGGGGCCGGTGGCTCCGGCCGGACGGCGGGTACGTGCTCGAGATCCGCGGCGTCGCGCCGGACGGGAAGCTCGAGGCCGCCTACTTCAACCCGCAGCCGATCCGGGTCTCCCGGGCGGAGGCGACGCGCGACGGGAAGCAGACGAAGGTCTTCGTCGAGCTCAACGACACCGGGTACCCCGGGTGCACATATACTCTCGTGCACGAGGCGCAGAAGGACCTGCTGACGGGGGAGTATTTCCAGGCGGCGCAGGGGGCGCGGTACGACATCTATTTCGAGCGCACGGAATAGCATGAAAGCGAATCGGTTCCTGGCCGGCGCGGCGGCGGGGGTGCTGGCGGTCTCCGCCGCGGGGGCGGACGTGCTGGTCCTGCGCGACGGGCGGAAGCTCTCGGGGGACGTCTCGGAGAAGAAGGAGACGGTCGCGATCCGCGTCGACGGGCAAGAGCTGGTCTTCGGGAAGGACGAGGTGTCGGCGCGGCTCCGGGCGCCGGCGGAGCTGATCGGGGACCGGGCGGCGGACGTGGAGGCGGCGAAGGCGCTCTACCAGGAGGCGCTGAAGGTGCCGGACCTCGCCGCGCAGGGGAAGAAGATGAAGGAGGCGCTGGCGAAGGCGAGCCGGGCACGGGAGGCGTACGCCGAGGCGCGCGACCTCTTCCCCGAGGACCGGTACGCGGACCTCGACCGGAGCCTGGTCCAGATCTCCCAGCTGATGCGCCTGATCCGGGAGCGGGTCGGGAGCGGGGTGGTGGCGGCGGCGGTGCCGGCGACGAAATCGGCGCCGGTGCCGAAGCCGGTCCCCGTGCCGGAGCCGAAGACCCCGCCGCCGGAGCCGTCGGCGCTGGAGAAGGCCTTCGCGGTGCTGGCGGACCCCGCGCGGCGCGGCGAGGCCGCGGCGCGGAAGGAGGCGGAGGCGACGTTCGGGGCGGCGCAGGGCCGCGGGGCGCTCGGGGATCTCGCGGCCGCCGCGCGCGCCTTCCTGCGCGCGGAGGCGGAGGCCGCCGGGGCGGCGGGGGACTGGCTGACGAAGGCGGGAATCGCCGGGGCGCCGGGGTTCGCGGCGGAGCGGCACCTCGCGGCGGCGCAGGCGCTGGCGGAGCCGATCCGGACCCTCGCGGAGAAGGGGGGGGGAACGCTGGAGCGATTCGCCGCGGGCCACCTGGCGGCCGCGCTCGCGGGCGCGCCGCCCGCCCCGGAGGCCCCGGCCGCCGCCT
>CAYUME010000944.1:0-2072 GCA_964445475.1 uncultured Planctomycetia bacterium | reverse complement strand
CAGCAGAGGTTGTCGAGCCCGAGGTGGGCGGCCAGGGAGGCGGCCTCGGAGGAGATCCCCTCCATCATGCAGCCGTCGCCGCAGACGGCGTAGACGTCGTAGGTGAAGAGGTCGAAGCCCGGCTTGTTGTATCGGGCGGCAAGCCACTTCCGGGCGATCGCCATGCCGACGCTCGTGGCGACGCCCTGGCCGAGGGGGCCGGTCGTGGTCTCGACGCCGGTGACCAGCGGGTGCTCGGGATGCCCCGCGGCGGGGCTGTCGAGCTGGCGGAAGCGCTTGATGTCGTCGAGCGAGACGGCGGGACGGCCGAGCGCCTTGCCGTCGGGGCCCGCGGCCTGGACCCGGACGAGGTGGAGGACGGACCACATCAGCATCGAGGCGTGGCCGTTCGAGAGGACGAACCGGTCGCGGTTGGGCCAGAGCGGGTCCTGGGGGTCGTAGGTCAGGGCCCGGTTCCAGATCGTGTAGGCCAGCGGCGCCAGCGCCATGGGGGCGCCCGGGTGGCCGGACTTGGCGGCCTGCACGGCGTCCATCGAAAGGGTGCGGATCGTGTCTACGACCGTCTTCACCATCGCGTCGTTCGTCATGGCGGCGTTCCTCTGAATGAGTCGTCTCCGGGCACGAGAAAGATGGGGGCCCCGGCGGTCCGGGCCGGGATGATAACTTGTCCCTCTATATTGCGCAACCCGCTCGAGTGCAAGGCATTTCGATTGCCGGGCAGCGCCCGATATCAGGAGGCCGATTATAGGGGTTCCGGGACGCCGTCGCACGCTGGATCGGGACGGCCTGGACCCGTGCAAAATGGATGATCCCCGGACGGGATTCCGGTATACAGTAGCTCGGGTCCCACGGTGCATGAAGACCGGCGGCTCCCCGGGCGGGCGGCAGGAAGCCTCCAAGGGGGACAACCTCGTCATATGGGGACCGAGGCCGTTTGCTGCTACAAGTGCCAGAGGCGCCTGACCGCCGTGGATTTCCAGACGGGGGCCGCCCTCCAGGTCGGTTCCCTGACGACCTGCGAGGCCTGTGCCGACGCGCTCCTGGGCCGCCTCACGCGCGAGCAGCAGCGGGCGGTGCTGCAGAAACGCGCGCAGGCCATGGAGGCAGCCGGCGTTGCAGAGGACGACGCCTCGGTCCCGCCGGCAACGCATCGCAAGCCGCCTCCTCCGTCGCTGCAATCCCACCGGGGGGCGTCCCGGCCGCGTCCCGGGCCTCCGAGGCTCCGCGTTCGAGGTCGCGCGCTGGCGGGACGCGGTCGCGCGGTGGGGACTGCCGTCGTACGCCGGGGAGCTCGACCAGGCGCTGACCGCCGCCGGGAAGCCGCTGCCCCTCTCCGAAGCCGACGGCGCGGCCCTCGGCCGGCAGCTGGGCCGCGTCCCCCTCCGCGTCCTGCCGGACGCCACGTCGCGCGCCATGGCCCGCCTGAAGGCCTTGGGCGTCCAGCCGGCGCCGATGACGTGGGAGGAGGTCGTCGATGCCGGCCGCCTGACGCCGGCCGCCTGCCCCGTGCTGCTCTACGCCGGCGGCGAGTCCTACCGCCTGACGGTGAAAGCCCCGCGCGACGTGCCGCAGGCGCTCATCCGCTATGTGCGTGCAGGGGGGACGCTGGCGGTCTTCCCGTCCGGCCCGTGGCCGTTCTTCAGCGACGAGAACAAGGTGCCGGACGCGCACCCCATGTCGCCGCTGCTGCCCATCTCGCGCAGCTGGGAGGCGCCCCCCGCCGGGACGCGCATGAACTTCGCCGTGCTCGACCGGAGCGCCCTCCCCCACGTCCCCGCCACGTTCCGGTTCCCCGTCGACGGCGACAAGCGCTGGCGGCCGGTCCGGCCCGCCCAGGCGAAGGAGGGGACGCGGGTCGCGCCCCTGGTCGAGCTCCAGGACGAGTCGGGACGGGGCCAGGGGCTGGGGGCGGCCTGGATGCACGCCGGCCGGGGGCGCGTCCTCTACGTCTGGTTCCGGCTGCTCGACCTGCCCGAGGGCGACGCGCTCTTCCACGATCTCTGGCAGGCCATCGCTGCACAGTGAAGCGCCCCGCCCCGGCCGCCGTCGCTGCCGCTACGGCGCCCGAGGAG
>CAYUME010000943.1:1828-2073 GCA_964445475.1 uncultured Planctomycetia bacterium | reverse complement strand
AGAGCGGCACCGTCGGCGGTCCAGCGGACGGGGGTGCGGACGACGGGTTCGCGGAGGGGAACGGCGACGACTTCGCGGATGTGGCGCGGGCGGCCGCAGAGGGTTTCGAGATGCAGCTGTACCGAGAACGGGGGGCTGTCGGGGAGGGGGGTGCGGGTGAGGCGGTCAGGGGCGGCCTGGACGCGGAAGCTGCCGGCGGTGCGGGCGAAGCCCATCGGCGGTATCTGGTGGCGGCCTGCCGTTCG
>CAYUME010000943.1:0-1818 GCA_964445475.1 uncultured Planctomycetia bacterium | reverse complement strand
GACCTGCTGCTCCGGCGTGTCCACCAGCGTGCCGGCGGCTCGGGCCTGGGCGCGGCAGGATCGGCGGGCTGGAAGGCGAGCCGGGTACCACCGTCGGCGGGGCGCTGGACGTCGAGGGTGCCGAGGCGGACGCGGGACTGGCCGTCGTCGAGGCCGCGGAAACGGACCCGGCCGCCGGGGTGATAGAGGCCGATGAAGACGTCGAAGGGGCCGGACGCAGAGTCGGGGACGGCGACGGTGCGGGGGACCTTGAGTTCGCCGAGCCAGCGGGAGGAGGGGACTGGGGGCTGGTGATCGTCCTGGAAGGCGATGCGGGCGTCCGAGTTACCGTGCGGAGAGAAGTGGACGAAGACGCGGCAGTCTTCGGGGGTGGGCTCCTGGGCGTTCCAGACGAGGTCCCAGGAGAAGCGGCCGTTGCCGCGGTCGGCGAAGGCGCTGGCGCGCGGGCGGATGCGGCGGGCATCGCGGTCGGGGGGGACGGTGCGGGCGTTGCAGTACCATCCGGAGGGGCCGCGGCTGCTTTCGGCGAAGGCGCCGTCGCGTCGTTCGATGCAGCTCCAGAAGCCGTCGCCGTATTCGGCCAGATAGCCGAACTGGGGGAGGGTGCGGCCGGCGACGGTCCAGTCGGCGGGACCGCGGTTGACGTGGACTTGGGCGCCGGTGTCCCAGGAGACGGACTGGCGGTGGATATCGCCTTCGGCGAAGGCGAAGTCGGCGATGGAGGCTTGGGCGAGGTGGCGGGCGAGGTCCTGGGCGAGGAAGTACTTGCGGACGGCGTCGCGTCCCCAACAGCCGGCATCGACCATGAGGGCGTGTCCGGCGAGGACTTCGGTGGAGAGGTAGTCGTCGCTGGCGATGCCGTGGAGGTCGCGGTGGAGTCCGGCCTGGTAGCGGCCGGAGTAGCCGGCGCCGTGGAGGACGAAGCGGCGGTGGTTGACGGCGTCGAACCAGGGGACGCGTTCCCAGTCGCGGCAGGGGACGGCGATGACGAACTCGCCGGGTTTGGGTTCGAGTCGGAGCCACTGGCAGTCGGCGCCTTCGAGCCAGCCGATGAGCTGGTCATGGCCGGCCTCGGAGGTGGTGGGGGCGTTGCCGCCGAGGAGGTCGCGGATAGTGGCGAAGGATTCGCCCCAGTGGCGGCGGGTTTCAAGCGAGGAATGGAAGGTGCCCTGGTGATCGCGGAAGTCGACGCAGGAGATGGAGGTAAAGACATCGAGGAAGGCGTGGTCGGGGTGGAGTTGGTCGCGGATGAGGGTCCAGTTGCGGCGGACGAAGGGAAGGATGGCGTCGGGGCGCCAGCGGTACGACTGGGCATCGCGGCCTTCGTTGTACCATGCCTGGATGGGCTTGCCGCTGCGGTCGAAGCAGATCCGGCGGTAGGTATAGTCGGTGGCGTCGGGGTAGAAGTCGATGTAGTTGTCATGGAGTCCCCAGGGGACATCGTGGCGGCGGCAGAGGTCGCCGAGGCGGCGGAGGTCATCGAGGGAGCCGAGGTCGGGATTTGGGGGGAAGACGTCGGGGAGGCGGTAGTCGTAGCCCCAGCGCTGCCAGACGTGGAGGGTGAGGAAGGAGTCGGTGAGGCCGTAGTCGGCCATCTGCTGCATGCGGTCGGCGATGTCGGCGTAGCGGCCGCCCCAGATATCGAAGCAGAGGCGGCCGGCGAGGCGGTCGACGGCGGGGGCGGGTTGGCGGCCGGTATGGGGGCGGTAGGAGATGGCGCAGTCGAAGGCGGAGGGGCCGGGGAGCAGGGTGAGGGTGGCGTCGAGGTCGGTGGTGAGGGTATAGACGCGGTCGCGGGGGCGGACGACGAGGGCATCG
>CAYUME010000942.1:747-2085 GCA_964445475.1 uncultured Planctomycetia bacterium | reverse complement strand
ATGACGGCGTCGAAGACCTTGCCGCGGTGGGACATCTCCATGACGGACATGCCCGACCCGGCGAGGTCGACCAGCTCCGCCTGCGCCTTCTCGAGCACCGGCAGCGGGATCGCGGCCGGACCGGCCTGGAAGTTGTGGATGCGGGCCATGATGTCCCTCGAAGCGAAAGGTGAACGAAGCCGGCCGGGCGGCGACGGAAGGCGGGATAATACGCAAATCGGCGCACAAAAACAACGATCGGAACGTGTCGCGGGACCCTCCGGGGCGGAGCCCCTCCTCCTTCTTTTGCGGCCGCCGGTTGCCCGATCCACGGCCACCCCCTATAATTGCGGCATGGACGTTTCCTTTCCCTGCGGTCGCGGCACGGTGCGGTTGAGCCTCCCCGAAGGCGCCGATCTCTACGAATCCCGGTACCCGAAGCCCGGCGCCCCGGCGGACGACCTCGTCCTCCGGGCCGTCCGCGAGCCCTCTGGCGCCCGGCCCCTCTTCGACGCCCTCGCCCGGCGGCGTCCCGGCGACGTGGTTCTCGTCGTCTCCGACATCACCCGCCCCATCCCCTACGCCGCGTTCCTTTCGCGCCTCCTTGCGGAGATCGAAGCCGCCGGCGTGCCGCGGGGCGGGATCCTGATCCTGGTCGCCACCGGCATGCACCGTCCGAGCACGCCCGCGGAGCGCGTCGAGATGTTGGGATCGGACGTGGCGTCCCGCTACCGCATCGAGGACCACAAGGCCGAAGACGAGGCGGGTCTCGTCGCGCTGCCGTCCCGGAGCGCCTCGGGGGCGCAGGTCCGGCTCAATCGCCGTTTCCTGGAGGCCGGCTTCCGGCTCGTCACCGGTCTCGTCGAGCCGCACTTCCTGGCGGGCTTTTCGGGGGGACGGAAGGCGGTCTTCCCGGGGCTGGCCGCCCTCGACGCCGTCTGCCACTTCCACGGGGCCGACTTCCTCTCCGACCCCCGGGCCCGGAACGCGAACCTGGAGGGGAACCCGCTCCACGCGGAGGCGCTCTCCGTCGCGCGGGCGGCCGGGGTGGACTTCACCCTGAACGTCGTCCTCGACGGGCGCCGCCGCGTCGCGGGGGCCTTCGCGGGCGGCCTCGAGCCCGCCCACGACGCCGCGTGCGCGTTCGTGCGCGAGTGCGCCTGCCGGCCGGTCCGCCGCGAGGCGGACGTCGTCGTGACGTCGAGCGGCGGGCACCCCCTCGACGCCACGTTCTATCAGTGCGTGAAGGGGCTCGTCGGCTGTCTGCCGGCCGTGAAGCCGGGCGGGACGATCGTCGCGCTCGGCGGCTGCGCGGAGGGCGTCGGCAGCCCCGCCTACGCGGCCCTCCTGGCGCGCTAT
>CAYUME010000942.1:0-737 GCA_964445475.1 uncultured Planctomycetia bacterium | reverse complement strand
CATCCCGGCGTTTTCGAGAAGGACCAGTGGGAGTTCCAGATGCAGACGCGGGTGCTGGAGAAGGTGGGCGAGGCTCAGCTGCACTTCGTGACGGACGGCATCCCGGCGGAGGTGCTGGCGACGCTCTCCGTGACCGGCCACGCGGCGCCGCCCGGCGGGGTCGGGCCGGTCGTCCAGGCGCTCCTCGACCCGCTGCTTGCCGGCGGCGGCTCCGTGGCGGCGCTCCCGGAGGGGCCGTACTGCGTGCCGATTTGAACCGCCCCTTGCGCGAATCGAAGCGTATGCCGCCCAGCTCAATTGGCGACATCATCCTTTCCTGGGCGTCCTCAGCGGTTCCCACCGCATTCCGAGTGATTGCGTGAAGATCCTGATCGCGATCGACAGCTTCAAGGGCTCGATGACCTCGGCGGAGGCGGGGGCGGCGGTCGCCGCCGGGCTCGCCGAGGGCCTCCGCGCCCGAGGCGTCGCGGCCGACTTCGACGTCGTCCCTGTCGCCGACGGCGGCGAGGGGACGGTCGAGGCCTTTCTTGCCGCCTGCGGCGGCGAGCGCGTCGTCACGCGCTGCCGCGGTCCCCTCGGCGACCCCGTCGACGCGACCTTCGCCCTCCTCTCCGGCGGAAAGACCGCCGTCCTCGAGATGGCCTCCTCCTCCGGCCTCCCGCTCGTCAGGGGCCGCGAGGACATCCTGCACTCCGACACGGCGGGCCTGGGCGACCAGGTCCGCGCCGCGCTCGATC
>CAYUME010000941.1:0-2088 GCA_964445475.1 uncultured Planctomycetia bacterium | reverse complement strand
CGAAGCCCGTTCCGCCTTCAACGGGGCGAAGGCGGGACCAACCCCTCCCACGCGTCAGGCCGCCGCCGTACCAGGCGATCCAGGGGGGGGCGCCGGGAACGGGGTGGATGGCGAGGGCGCAGTCGCGGGGGCCCGCGCGCGCGTCCGGGTCCGTCGACGCGTCGTGGACGACCTGGAACGTCCGGGGATCCAGGACGGAATAGCCCTTGCGCCAGTGGCCCAGCCAGATGAGGCCCCGGTCGTCCTCGGCGAGGCAGGTGACGCGGTCTTCGGGAAGGAGGCCTGTCAACAACATCCGGGCGGGCACAAGGCCCGCCCCTCGGCCGGGGGAGGTATCCGGGCGCCAGCCTTTCGGGGGGCCGCCGAGGAGGCCCCTCACCTTGGCCTCCCAGTCGCGGCCGCGGAGGAACTGCCAGGTGGCGCCGCCGTTGCGGCTCCAGGCCAGGCCGGCCGTCGTCGCCGCCCAGACGGTGCCGTCGCGGCCGATGAGGAGGTCGTTGACGAGGTTCGACGGCAGGCCGTCGCCGGCGGGCTCGAGGGGGACGGGGGTGCAGCCGCCGGGGCCTAAGCGGTCGGGGGCGACGGAGACCTTCCACTTATAATACTCGAGTGCGTTGTTGACGGGGACGGCGCGGGCGACGGCGATGCCGTGGCACTGGGTGCCGACGTAGACATGGCCCTTGCGGTCGAAGGCGAGGGCGGCGGCCTGGTCGGAGGGGAGGCCGTCGGCGCGGGTGTAGTGGCGCCAGCGGTCGCGCTTCAGTTCGTAGCGGGTCAGGCCGGCGGAGGTGGCGATCCAGACGTCGCCGTCGGCGGGATTGCAGGCGATGTCGAAGACGCGCTCGCCGAGGGGGCCGTCGAGGACGTCGTAGTGGCGCCAGGCCTCGCCGTTCCAGACGGAGACGCCGTGGTTGAGGGTGCCGGCCCAGAGGCGGCCGAGGGAGTCGACGGCGAGGGCGTAGGCGGTGTCGTCGGAGAGGCCGGATCGCGAGGTGAAGCGGAGGGGATCGGGGTTGTGCCCTGTCTGGCGGGACGGATCGGGGGGCAGGGCACCAACCCCTCCCACCTCGGTCGGGGCACCGACCGCTCCCACGCGGAAGAGGCCGAGGTCCTCGGTGGCGGCCCAGAGGGTGCCGCGGGGGTCGGAGGCGAGGGCGGTGACGAAGGCGTCGGGGGGGACGGCGGCGGATCGGGGTTGTCCGCCCGCGGAGGGGGACGTCTCGAGGGGGGGCGAACCAACCCCTCCCACTCCCACGGCGGCGGCAAAGACGGCGAGGAGACCGGGGCGACGGGACGGCCGCATGAAGATAAACCCCGCTGAAAATACCCGGGACGCGGGGTACTATAATAAGCGAAGAATGTGATGTCAAGTGGTCGTCACATATTTTCGTGACGGGCGGGGGGCGCGGGAAGGCCCTTCCGGTCGGCCCACGGGCAGGGGCCCCCTGAAGGCGGGACACAGAAGACTGATTCGCCGCCGAAGACGATGAAGACAACGGCAAAACAGCACAACGGATTGATTCACCACCGAACACACCGAAGACGCCGAACCGTGATGCAGCGCCACGGGCGGGGGCGCGGGGAGGCCCTGCTGATCGGCCCACGGGCAGGGGCCCCGCCGAGGCGGGACACGGATTCCGCGGATTCGGGGAGGGAACGGATCGGTGAAGATGACACGGATTGTTCCGGGAGGTCGGAAGGATACAGTACGCTCCACGCTGCACGCTCGACGCCGAACGCCCCCCCGGCGGCGATCACGCCCTCTTGCGAGGGGTGCCCCCTGCGGCATCCCGGCGCTACTCGACCGTGACGCTCTTGGCGAGGTTGCGGGGCTGGTCGACGTCGCGGCCGCGGCGGACGGCGATGTGATAGGCGAGGAGCTGGAGGGGGATGACGGCGACGACGGGGGAGACCTCCTCGTCGACGGGGGGCAGGGGGAGGAAGGCATCGGCGAGGGCGCGGAGGCGGCGGTCGGAGGCGACGCCGACGGCGACGATCTCGCCGCGCCGGGCGCGGATCTCCTGGATGTTGGAGAGCATCTTGTCGTGGACGGGACCGGGGAGGGCGACGGCGACGGTGGGGTAGCCG
>CAYUME010000940.1:0-2093 GCA_964445475.1 uncultured Planctomycetia bacterium | reverse complement strand
GTCCGCGACCTGGGCCCCGGGTGTAGGTTCCTGCGGTTCTTTGCCGATGATATTGCCCTTCTCGTCGAGCATGCGCGGCCGGTGGACCTTGATGGTCGGCTTCAGGAACTTGGCCGCGCTTTTCCCGACGTCGACAGCGAACTTGGCCTGTCCGTAATACTGGACGTAGGTCAAGCCCGCAGTGCCGCTCAGCGATACCGATCCCGCCTGCCACTGCGCGCTCAGCTTGTGGATATTCTGCATTTCAGCGTTCAGGTTCTTCAGCTTCTCCCGGCCTTCCGCGAGCTTCCGTTCGAGGCCCCGGGCGGCTATACCGTCGCCGATGTCCCGGGCCTCCTTGAGGGCCGCTTGGGCCTCTTTGATCGACCGGACGGTCTCGTCGACTTCGCCGAAAATGCGCTTTTGGCTGCGGATGCCCTCGAGGGCCTGGTCGCGCTTCGCGGGATCCTTGGGAAGGATGAGCTTCTTCGGATCGTCGTCGATCGCCTTCTGAAGCCGGTTGCGGAGCTTCAGGGTCTGCTCGAAGATGGGCCTCAGGTCCTCGGGATCGGGGACGATCGTGCTCTTCAGCTCCTTGGCCACCTTGCCGACCGTCCAGCTCTTCTTCTGCCGTTCCGCCCAACTTTTGGCATCTCTGTCCCGCTCGTCCACGCGCCGGGTGAGGTCGCGCATCCGGTCCTGGACTCTGCGAACGTTCTCGAGCGCTTCCTCGCGACGCTTCCGCCACTGTTCGGCCAGCCATTCGTCATTGACCCGGCGGGCCATTTTCTCTTGGCGGGCCGCCATGTCGTGCTCGGACTGGGCGTCGTCGTGCCTCGAATCGAGGTACTTAAACCTGTCTTCGAGGCGCTTGTAGAGCTCCTTGTAGTCCTCCTCGTCCTGAGACTTCGACCGAAGCCAGTCGGCCCTAGTCACCAGCCATTGGTCTCCCGGGACTAGAATGCCGGGCCCGAGGTCGATCTTCGACGCGTCTCCCCTCTCCTCGTCGATCTCGAACGGCCGGCTTTCGGGGATGGACTCGCGGTAAGCGTCGCCCTTCTCGTCGTATTCGAGGCCGCGCTTGACGAAGGCGTCGCGCTCCTCGTCGTAATCGTATCCCTTGCGGCTCATCTCCCGCCGCTTGTCCATGAACATCTGCCGGGCCCGCTCGGAGTCCCGGTCCACCCAGCGCTCGTTGGCCGCGTCGTAAATGTCGTTGTCACCACGATGCATGAGGGACCAGGACGGGCGGTCGTCGCCGGATCCGGACGGATCCTCGTCCTCGGGATAAGGGCCTGTCTTCGATGCGTCCGGGACGGGGACCGTGATGGCGCCTCCCGGGACCTTGATCAAGCCGTTGGCGATCTGCCAGATGAGCATGACGAGCGTCGTCAGGGCCGCGGCGCCGGTGGCCTTTTTATCGGCTGAGGAGGGGCCGGCTCCCTTCGACAGGTCCAGTTTCTGGGTCACGTTCCAGACGAGCCGCTGGGTGGAGGAATCGAACTTCCCGTCACGCAGGATCTCCTTCAGACGCTTGAGGAGCTCGCCGGAGGCCCGGCCGCCGTTCGAGAAGACCGTGCCGGAGCCCGGCGCACTGTCGTGCTCTTCACCGCAGAACGCTTTGATCTCGTGGGTCGTCCGGCCCGGCCCGGCATCGAGCCGCTCTCCCCCCGGACAGACCATGGTCTGGACGCTCTGTCTGTCGGGAACGAGGACTAGCCCCAACGGGACTTCTACCGTGACGGTCTCGCCGGTGTCGTTGATGAGATCGACACGGATGCAGTCACCATAGTAGCCGCCGGCCCCGCGCACCTCGGCGGCCATGCCAGGCTCCTTCCCGTCCATGACCTTATCCAGGCGAAAGGACGTTCCGAAGGCCGGAGCCGCGGCGGCCAACAGCGCGGAGAAGAAAACGAGGCAGGCCGCTCGCTTCATTGCTCTCCCTCCCTGGCTTTGAGGGATTGTAGTCCGGCTCCTGAAATAATGTCAACCGTTAAAGGCCGACCTGGCCCATGCGCTTGGGGGATCTGATGGAGCCAGCTTTCTTGACAACCGGCGCAGCTCGGTCCTATCATTCCCATATCTTGATCAAAGAAGGCCGACCGGCCGGCCGC
>CAYUME010000939.1:0-2096 GCA_964445475.1 uncultured Planctomycetia bacterium | reverse complement strand
GGTAATACGCCGGCAGGACCTTGACGCGCGGGACGCCGGCGGCCAGAAACTCGGGGGCGTTGCACTCGCGGTAGACGTGGTAGCCGTGGTACCGGGGCAGGGCCTTCAGGAGCAATCGATAACGGAGCATGCCGCGCCGAGGTCCCGTGGGATCGTCGTTATGGTATCCCGTCACGAAGGCGAGGGGTCGGAGACGGTCGAGGACGTCGGCGCCGAAGTGGTGGCCGTGATAGAGCAGGACGACGTCGGGATGCTCGCGCGCCACGGCATCCACGAGGTCGCGACCGGCGCGGGCGATGCCCGGACCCCACAGCAGGCGCTCCTGGAGTCGGCCCGCTAGGCCGCTGCCGACGGAGGCGTGGGCGTCCACGATCTGGCACGTCACGCCCACTTCGCCCAGGGCCCGGCACCACGCAGGCTCGTACTGCTCGCCGAAGGCGGAGCGAGCGATCAACACGGACCGGATGGCAGACACAGAATGCGGCTCCATATAGAGACACTATCCGGGCGGGGCGGACAGGCTGCGCGGCTGGAGCGGAGTCTCGCCAATTGCGTTGTTTACACCTCGGCTGGGGCGTAGGAGGCACTCCGCTTCGCCCGCCTTCGCGTCGCGTGAATGTGCGTGACGCTTCGGCGGACTCCGCTGCGTGCCTCACTACAAACCCCACCCCGCCAGGGACGACGGGGTAGAGTTGGTAGTGCGCGACGAAGCGAAGCGGAGTCGCGCCATACGAGCCGTGAACGTGAGAAGATGGCGGCACTCCGCTCTCGCTGCGTGCCGCACTACAAACCCCACCCCGTCGAGTTCTTCGCACTGGAACGACCCGCCGGCGTGCACGCCCGTGCCGCCCGATATCTCCTGCGTCGGTGTCGACTCACTCCCATGCCTTTTTCGGCGCCGTGCCATCCACCGGATTCCCCGCGTAGACGCGACCGATCCGGGGCGTGGAGCCGAGGCGCTCCTTGAGCGCGACGATCAGCCGGTCGAGCCGGTCCGGCCCCGCCAGCAGCAGCGCGCCGACATAGGCGTGGAAGAGCGGGTATCGCCAGAGGCCGAGCCCGGCCAGGCGCGCCGCGTAGCGGGCGAAGACGCCCGTCGGCCGGCCCGCCTGCACCCGCAGGAGCGGGTAGGCGTAGTTGCCGACGTCCCGGCGGATCGCCTTGAAGACCGGCACGCCGCAGTCCGCCTCCACGCGCCGGGCGATCTCCAGCAGGCCCCAAACGAAATGAACGGACGAGTCCGGCGTCTGGGCCTCCGGGACGTGCCTCCCGCGCTCCGCCGCGCTGTGGCCGAAGTCCGGGACCCCGCCGACCCGGTAGAGCGCCAGCGGCTGCGGCAGGTAGAGGCCGGGGCGCTCGAGGAGGATGCGGGCGACCAGGTGGAGCTGGTAGAGGAGCGTGCCATCGAAGGCGCCGCTGGCGTGGCGGAGGGCGTCCACGCGGCGAACGACCATGCCGGAGATGGTGACGGAGCGCCGGTAGAAGGTGACGACGGCGCCGGGCCCGGGCGGGAAGACGCGCTCGCCGTCGAAGTAGCGGAACCGCTGGACGATGTTGTCGGGCCGGTCCTTGAAGAAGTCGTAGGCGCGAAGGACGACGCCGGTTTCGGGGTGACGTCGGAGGGCGTCGTCGAGGACGTCGAGGGCGCCGGGGGCGAGAAGGTCGTCGTTGCCCATGAAGAGGCAGCAGTCGCCGCGGGCGTGCTCGACGAGGCGCCGGAGGTTGCCGTCGTAGCCGAGTGTGGCCTCGTTCTCCTCGTATCGGAGGCGCCCGCCGAAGCGGGGGCGGAAGGCCTCGACGGCCCGGCGGATCTCGGCTCGCCGCGGGGAGGCATCCTCGCAGAGGAGGACCTCGAGGGACGGGCGGTCCTGGGCGGCGACGGAGTCGAGCAGCTCCGCCGTCTCGCGCGGGCGGTTGAAGGCGGGGATGCAGACGGTGAGGCCCGGGGCCACGATCGACGTCAATCCGCTCTCCTCGCAATGACGCGCATGCCGAGCGTGCCGACGCCGCAGGCCTTGAGAACGAGGTCGGCGGGCCACAAAAGGACGCGTGCGCCGGCGTCGTACGTCCATGTCCCTCCGTCGACGCGCACGGCG
>CAYUME010000938.1:0-2096 GCA_964445475.1 uncultured Planctomycetia bacterium | reverse complement strand
CGCGAGATGGCGCGCCGCTCGATGGAGAAGCTGGTCCTCGACGGCCGCATCCACCCCACCCGCGTCGAGGAGGTGGTCGAGCAGGCCAAGAAGGAGCTCGAGGAGCAGATCGTCCAGACCGGCAAGCAGTTCCTTTACGAGCAGGACATGCACGGCGTCCACCCGAAGCTGGTGACGCTGCTCGGGCGCATGCGCTTCCGGACGAGCTACGGCCAGACGCTGCTGCAGCACATCAAGGAGGTCGCCCACGTCTGCGGCGTCCTCGCCTCGGAGCTGAAGCTCAATCCGGCCCTGGCCCGCCGCTGCGGGATCTTCCACGACATCGGGAAGGCCGTGGACATGGAGATGGAGGGGACCCACCCGCAGATCGGGGCGGACCTCCTGAAGCGATTCGGCGAGGGCAAGGAGGTCGTCGACGCCGCCCTCAGCCACCACGGCGACATGAACCCCGAGACGCCCTACACGGTGATCGTCGCCGCCGCCGACGCCATCTCCGCCTCCCGCCCCGGCGCCCGCGGCGAGTCGATCGAGCGGTACGTCAAGCGCCTCGAGAAGCTCGAGCAGATCGCCCACGGCGCCCAGGGCGTCGAGGCCGCCTTCGCCATCCAGGCCGGCCGCGAGCTCCGCGTCCTCGTCAACGCCTCCAAGATCGACGACAAGCAGGCCGTGCTCGTGGCCCGCGACATCGCCCGGGAGATCGAGCGCGAGCTGACCTACCCCGGCGAGATCAAGGTCACCGTCATCCGCGAGACCCGGATCGTCGAGTACGCGCGATGACCCCGTCCCGCGTAGCGGGATGGGATCTCGGAACCCTCTTCCGTGGAGGGGTCGGGACACGGGGCCGCCCGTGGCCCGGCCTCGGCGTATGGATGTCACGCTGCTCGTCCTCGGCGACGTGGTCGGCCGCCCCGGGCGCGACGCCCTCCGGCGGCGACTCAAGGACCTCCGCCGCGAGCGCCGCGTCGACCTCTGCGTCGTCAACGGCGAGAACGCCGCCGGCGGCGCCGGCATCACCCCCGATACCGCCGAGGACCTCCTCGCCGCCGGGGCGGACGTCATCACCACCGGCGACCACGCCTGGGAAAAGAAGGAGATCGTCCCCTACCTCGGGCGCCAGACGCGGCTGCTGCGGCCGGCCAACTTCCCCGACGCGGCCGCCGGCCGCGGCTTCACCGTCGCCGAGACCGCCGACGGGATCCGGGTCGCCGTCTGCTCCCTTCTCGGCCGCGTCTTCCTCAACCAGCCCGTCGACAGCCCCTTCGCCGCCGTCGACCGATTCCTCAGGGACGTCGAGGGCCAGGCTCGCATCACCGTAATCGACCTCCACGCCGAGGCAACCTCGGAGAAGATCGCCCTCGGCTGGCACGTCGACGGCCGCGCCACCCTCGTCGCCGGCACCCACACCCACGTCCCCACCGCCGACGAGACGGTCCTCCCGAAGGGGACGGCCTACATCACGGACCTCGGCATGACGGGCCCCTACGCCTCCGTCCTCGGCCGCCGCGCCGACCGCGTGCTGCACCGCTTCCTCACCGGCATGCCCGCCGTCTACGACGTCGCCGAGGGCGACGTCCGGATCTGCGGCGTCCTCGTCGTCGCCGACGACAAGACGGGCAAGGCGAAGTCCATCGAGCGCGTCTGCGTCCGGGACGAGGCGTAGCGTCGCCGAGGCGTCGTTGCGCAGAGGAATCCCCCTCCCGCCGCGAGCTTCGGTCCCGGCTGGCCCCACCGGCCTTCGTCCTGTTTGTGTTGTTTCAGACGCGCGTGTGTCAGAAAGAACACCGATAGGGCCCCGCGACAGGTCACCGGCCCTGCGAATCGCCTCTTGGCCTCCCCGCCCTCCAGTGGTACATTCCCCCGCGTACCCCCCGGTTTCGCAGCGGACGCCTCCCGGCCGGGGACTCGAAACCAGGAACCGGAACCCCGGCATGCCCGACCCCGCCTCCGATACCCGCACCATCCTGACGGTCACCGACCTCACCCGCCGGATCAAGGGCGTGCTGGAGGCGAGCCTCTCCCACGCCTGGGTCGCGGGCGAGGCCTCGAACGTCAAGTACCACCAGTCCGGCCACCTCTATTTCAACCTCAAGGACGCC
>CAYUME010000937.1:0-2102 GCA_964445475.1 uncultured Planctomycetia bacterium | reverse complement strand
GCCCGAGGCGCCGCTGGCGGAAGAGGACCTTTTCTGAGGCGGGGCACGCCGCGCGCCGGACTTCTCGGGGGCTCCCGGTTTGACTCCCGACGATGTCGATCCCATCCACGCGGTTGTCGCGTATGTCGGGCTCGGCTCCAATCTCGGGGACCGGAAGGGCACCTTGCGCGACGCCCTCGATGTCCTTGCCGTCACCCCCGGCATCCATGCCGTGCGCGCCTCGACCCTGCGCGAGACGCTCCCTTGGGGGGAGTCCTGTCGTGGGCAACCGACGTACCTGAACGGCGTCGCCGAGATCCGCACGACACGGGAGCCGGAGGACCTGCTACGCGAGCTGAAGCGGATCGAAAAGCGGTTCGGACGGACACGGCCGGCTCGATGGGCACCGCGGACGCTGGATCTCGACCTTCTGCTCTACGGGAACCGGGTCATCCGGACGGCGGATTTGATTGTGCCCCATCCCCGGCTTGCGGAGAGGCGTTTCGTCCTGGAGCCGCTCGTGGAGCTGGCCCCGGATCTCCTTACGCCAGATGGGGTTGCGGTAAGATCCCTCCTGTCGTCCCTCCACGCCTGACGGCGGGCAGAAGGTTTTCCCGGCGTCCGTCGAAACGGTCTTCCCCGATACCCGGTATCCATGACGGCGGGTGCCGCCACCGTCCCGGTCTTGACGTGGACGGGACGAAGCGCCGAAGTCGGGCCTTCCGGATACGGGAGGCGGTGAGTCTCTATTAATAGTTGCCGAAAAAATGCCGATAAGGTAGTGTGTGATGGACAGGGGGCCGGAACGCGGTGGCCTACAAGGGGAACCGAACGACGGCAGAAACGTCATGCGCACGATCGAGACCATCCAGGATCTGAACAGCGCCCTCGCGTCGTACCGGCGGGACGGGAAGCGCATCGGGTTCATCCCCACGATGGGGGCCTTCCACGAGGGGCACCTCTCCCTCATGCGTCGTGCGCGCAAGGAGTGCGACGTCGTCCTGGTCAGCATCTTTGTCAATCCCCTTCAGTTCTCGGCGGGGGAGGACTACGACCGCTATCCCCGCAACCTCACCAACGACACCCGGTTGGCGGAGAGCGTGGGGGTCGATTTCATCTACGTCCCTTCGGTGGCCGAGATGTACGCCAAGGGATTCCGGACCTTCGTGGACCAGGATGAGCTGCCCACCAAGCTGTGCGGGGAGCACCGGCCGGGACACTTTCGCGGCGTGATGACGGTGGTGGCCAAGCTCTTCAGCATCTGCCGGCCGCACATCGCCTATTTCGGGCTGAAGGACTATCAGCAAGCGCTGATCATCCGCCGGATGGTGATCGACCTGAACTACGACCTCGACGTCAGGACCTGCCCGACCGTCCGGGAGGAGGACGGCCTGGCGATGAGCTCGCGCAACGTCTACCTCGGCCCGAAGCAGCGCAAGGACGCCTGCTACATCTACAAGTCGCTCCTCTTCGCCAAGCGGATGATCGACGACGGCGAGACCTCGTCGAGCCGCGTGATTTCCGAGGTGCGGCGGATCCTCCGCAAGATCAAGGGGTCGCGCGTCGATTACATCCAGATCGTCAACCAGGACACCCTCGAGCCGGTCCGGGAGATCAAGGGGAAGACCCTGATCGCCCTGGCGCTGCGCGTGGGCAAGGCCCGGTTGATCGACAACCTCCTGATCCAGTAGGGGCGTCCGGGGCCCGCGCCCGTCGTCCCTCGCCTCACGCCGTGTCCCCTCGAGACCTCCGTTCGCGGGATCCGTTCCGCGCGGCTCGACGCGGGACCCCGGGGAGCGCCCGATGATCATCCGCGTCGAGTCGTCGGCGTCCGGCACCGTCTCCGTCTCGGCCCCCGCCAAGGTGAACGTGGCGCTGGTCATTCGCGGCCGGCGGGCGGACGGGTACCACGAGATCGACACCGTCATGCTGCCGATCAGCCTGGCGGACCGACTGACGGCGCGACGAGCGGCGGCCGGGCGTCTGGCGCTGTCGATCCGCGGGGAGCCGGGACTGGTCGCGGGAGTGGACAACACGGTGCTCCGGGCCGCCCGCGCGCTGGCGCCGGAGGGGGCGGCGGGGGCCCACCTGGTGCTCGATAAGCGTGTCCCGGTCGGGGCGGG
>CAYUME010000936.1:0-2103 GCA_964445475.1 uncultured Planctomycetia bacterium | reverse complement strand
CCCGGCGACCCGGTCTACCGCGACTTCTACCGCGACATCGGGTTCGATCTCCCCGCGGACTATATCGGTCCCTGGATCCACCCCGACGGGATCCGGATCCACACGGGGCTGAAGTACTACCGGATCACCTCCCGCCGGCTGGAGGGAAAGGAGCCGTACGACCCCGAGGCCGCCGCCTCGCGTGCGGCGGACCACGCGGGGAACTTCCTCTTCAACCGGGAGCGGCAGGTCGAGTACCTCGCGGGCCGGATGGACCGCAAGCCGATCATCGTCGCCCCCTACGACGCCGAGCTCTTCGGGCACTGGTGGTACGAGGGACCCCACTTCCTGGAGATGCTCTTCCGGAAGATGCAGCACGACCAGGCGATCGTCGCCCCCGTCACGCCGGCCGAGTACCTCGCCGAGTACCCGACGAACATGGTGGCGACGCCGGCCACCTCCTCGTGGGGCTACAAGGGATTCGGCGAGGTCTGGCTCGACGGGAGCAACCACTGGGTCTACCGCCACCTGCACAAGATCGCGGAGCGGATGACCGAGCTGGCGCGGCGTCACCCCGAGTCGGACGGCCTGCTGCGCCGGGCGCTCAACCAGGCGGCACGGGAAGTCCTGCTGGCCCAGGCGAGCGACTGGGCCTTCATCATGAAGACGGGGACGTCGGTGAACTACGCGACGCGGCGGACGTGCGACCACGTCAACCGGTTCAACGACCTCTACGCGGCGATCGGCAGCGGCGCGATCAACGAGGGCTGGCTCTCCACGATCGAGCACCAGGACAACCTGTTCCCTCACCTGGATTACCGCGTTTACGCCACCTGAGCGGCGCGGTCGTGTCCCGTACCCCACATCCCGCGATCCTCCAGGCCTTCTCCCGGAAGTCTCCGCACGCCGAGCCGGGGGAGCCTTCACGGCCGGCTCCGTTCTTGGCCTCCTCCTCGTTTCCAGGGCGACCTGGCGGTTCCGTCCTGCGATCGCCCTGCACGGCCGTGGTTCGTTTCTTTCGGCGGGGAAAATGCGGAGAAGGAAAGAAGGCGGGGGAGGGGCGGGACCGAAAATAAAACTATACGAATTATGCGGGAAGGGGTTGACAGCAGGCGCCCGCGGTTGTAAATTACGAACCGTAAATTACGGTTGGACGAGGGCGGGGGGTAAGGGGGCGCAACCATCGCGCCCCCCTCCCCCCACCCACGGTACGCCCAGGCACCCTGCTGCGCGGTCCCCCCAACACGGCGCGCGGGGTACCGGGCGTACATAAGAGAGGCCTTCTGTTATCAGGCCCCTCCTGTGTACGCCCGGTGTGTCCTCCCGCCCCGTGTTGCATCCCCAAGTATGTATTTCCTTCGGCCATATCGCCCTCCCGACTTTAAAACTATTCCGGGGGATCCGATTGACCTCTTGAATAGTGTGGGTCATAATTCTGTTCCCGCGGACATGAAACGGACGAACACGGGAGGAGATGACGAGGGGTTGTCGCAAGCACTTGCCGCACATTCGCCCCCGTAGCTCAATTGGATAGAGCACCGGTTTTCTAAACCGGTGGTTCCTGGTTCGATTCCAGGCGGGGGTACGCGATCCTTTCCGTGCAACTTCGTTCCGTTGCTGGCACTTCCGCGATTTTCCGCCAGCCGTTTCGCGCGCCATCGAGCCGCCACGTGCTTAAAAATGGCACGTGAGCGCCCACCGGAACGCCCATGGCGTTCCTCGCGTTTTCGCCCGATTCCGCCCCCTTCCGAGATCCCCACCCCCTGGACCGTGCGTCGGGTGCTCGTTCAGAATGCCCTATCCCGAGCCCTGGCGCGCTGGTTGGACTCTTGGCACGTCCCGGGCGCCGGCGCCGAAAGTGATCGCGTGGCCGTCGGGCTCCTCCGAGTATTGAGGTCTCTTCGCCCTCCGGCCATGATTGTAAACTCTCATAATGAGTGGTATCGTTCTCGGGGGCAGGTCGGCGGCTTCTCGCCTACTGCAGGCGGGCGCAAGCGTCTGGGATGTAGCGGAGAGGCTGGGCCATCGGGATGTCCGGTTGACGGCGTACAGGTACGTTCATTTCTGCGCCGCGTCGGCGAAAGAGGCGATTGGCCGGCTGGCAAGGACTCTTGACCTGGATGG
>CAYUME010000935.1:0-2104 GCA_964445475.1 uncultured Planctomycetia bacterium | reverse complement strand
GAGGTCGAGCACGAGACCGGGGCGCTTCTCGGGGCGGAGGGTCCCGGCCCAGAGGACCTCGTCGCCCGGCGGCGGGACCTCGGCCGGAAGCTCCACCGGGTTCGGGACGAGATCCCCGTCCCGGCCGAACCGTTCGCGGGCGAGCGCCCGCTGCCGTTCCGTCTGGACGACCAGCGCGCCCGCCATCCGCGCGCCCCACCGGTACTGCCGGTTCCGCCATCGGTTCGTGTGCAGGAGCCGGAGCTGGAAGTCGTCGTCGTGCGCCGCGAGGAAGACGAACGGGCAGCCGCAGGCCCGCGCGTAGAGGGCCACGTCGAGGGTCATCGGGTCGGCTCCCGCCTGGACGACGACGCCGGGGGCGGCCTGGCGGAGGGCGCGCCAGAGCCGGCCGGCGTTCAGCGCCCGGGCCAGGACGGGCGGCCGCGCCGCCAGGCGGACGGGCACGACATCGAACTCGTGCGAGGCGAGCCCTTCCGCGTCCCGCACGACGAAGGCGACCCGATGCCCCCGCCGCGCCAGCTCGCGGCCGATGCGGACCTGCCGGAGCTCGGATCCGCCGACGAACCGGCCGGACGGCGCGAAGAGCTCCGCCGCGTTGAGACAGACGAAGGCGACGTTCATGTCATCCCCGCCCGGGTCCCCCCCGACAGCACCCGCTCGAGCCGGTCGACGACGGGCCCGAGCGCGTGGCGCGCCTCGACGTACCGGCGCGCGGAAGCCCCCATCCGCCGCCGGCGCGCGGGATCGGCCAGCAGGCTCTCCAGCGCCCGCGCCATCGCGGGGATCCCGCGCGCGACGACGCCGAGACCGTGCCGCTCGATCACCCCGTCGGGATCCACCCCGCACGTCACCGCCGGTCGCCCGCGAGCCCATCCCTCCAGCAGGACGTTCGGGAATCCCTCGACGGGGGAGGTGTTGATCACGACGGCCGCCCGGTCGTAGTGGCGATCCATCGCCTCCGGGCGCCGGGCCCCTTCGCAGACGAGGTTCGGCAGCGACGACGCCTCCCGGAGGAACGACTGGGCCGCCCGGACCTCCGCGGCCCCCGCCGCGGCCGGCAGGCCGCCGACCACGGTGAAGCGGACGTCCGGGAGCTCCCGCGCCAGGGCGAGCACCGCCTCCGGCCGCTTGTACGTCCGCAGCGCGCCGGCCCAGAGCACCTCCTGCCCCGGCGGCGGGGCCTCCGGGGGAATCTCCACGGCGTTGGGGACCACCGTCGCCGTCCGGTGGAACCGCCGCCGCGCCATCGCCCGCTGGTGATCCGTCTGGACGACCACCGCGTCGGCCAGACGGAGCCCCTGCTGGAAAAGGAGCCGCCGGGCCCGGCCGGCATGGAACGAGCGGAGCAGGAAATCCTCGTCGCTGGCGGCCATGAAGACGAGCGACCGGCGGCGCGCACGCGCGAAGAGGCCGACGTCCAGGACCAGGGTGTCCGACCCCCGCACCACGTAGACGTCCGCACCGGCCCGCTCCATGGCCTCCCGGAAGCGCGCGGCATTCACCAGCTTCCGCAGCCCCGGCAAAAGCCCGGTCCGGACCGGGACGGCCAGGATCCGGAAGACGGGGTCGGCCAGCCCTTCGCCCCCGCGGACGATGAACGCCACGCGGTGCCCCCGCCGCGCGAGCTCGCGGCCGAGCAGCACCACCTGCCGCTCGGACCCGCCGGCCCCGGCCCCGGCGGGCGCGAAGAGGGCGGCGGCGGCAGGACAGACGAAGCAGACGTTCATGGGAGACGCCCGACGGTCAGTGCCGTCCCGAATCGCGCCGGGAGGAGTCGACCAGCTCCCGGGCCAGCGCCGCGTACGCGTCCGCAACCCGATCCAGATCGTGATGCGCCAGGACGTACTCGCGCACCCGCTCCCCCATCTGCCGGCGGAGCGGTCCGTCGTCGAGCAGAAGCCGGACGGCGGGCTCGAGATCCTCGACCGTCGACGCGTGGATCCCGAGCCCGTGACGGCAGAGCACCTCGTCGGGGTCGACGCCACAGGTGACGACGGGCGTCCCGCACGACCAGGCCTCCAGGAAGGTCTGGGGGAACCCCTCGACGTCGGAGGTGTTGACCAACAGGGCGGCGCGGCGATAGAGGTCGAGGACGTCTTCGTTC
>CAYUME010000934.1:0-2107 GCA_964445475.1 uncultured Planctomycetia bacterium | reverse complement strand
GAGCTTCGGGGACGGGGCCACGTCGATCCTGCAGAATCCGAGCCACGTTTACGCCACGGCGGGAACGAGGACGGTATCGCTGACCGTGACCAACGAGGCCGGGACGAACACAGCTATCCGGACGCTGACGGTAACCGCGCCGCTGGCGGCGTCGTTCACTTACAGCCCGGCGGTTCCCGCGACAGGGCAACCGGTGCAATTCACGGACACGTCGACGGGGACGCCAACCTCGTGGCAGTGGAGCTTCGGGGATGGGACTACGTCGACCGCCCAGAACCCGAGCCACGCCTACGCGACGGCCGGAGCCAAGACGGTGACGTTGACGGTCACAAACGCCGCGGGGACGTCGAGCGTCAACCGGATCCTGTCGGTCGTGACGGCCCTCGCGGCGTCGTTCAGCTTCAGCCCGGCGACGCCGGCGATCGGCCAGGCGGTGCAGTTCACGGACACGTCGACGGGGACGCCGACCTCCTGGCTCTGGAACTTCGGGGACGGAACGTCCTCGTCGCTCCAGAACCCGAGCCACGCCTTCGCGACGGCCGGCACGAAGACCGTGATCCTGACGGTGACCAACGCCGCGGGCTCGTCGAGCGCCAGCCGGACGGTGTCCGTATTGACGGCGCTCACGGCCTCGTTCACCTTCAGCCCGGCATCGCCGACAGCCGGCCAGGCGGTCGCGTTCACGGACACGTCAACGGGGACCCCGAGCTCTTGGCAGTGGAGGTTCGGTGACGGGGCGACGTCGACCCTGCAGAACCCGAGCCATGCGTTCGCGGCGGCGGGGACCTACACGGTGACCTTGACGGCGCAGAACGCCTCGGGCACGTCGAGCACGAGCCGGACCGTGACCGTGACGCCGGCGGTCGCGCTGGTGGCGTCTTTTACATTCGATCCGATTTCGCCGACGGTAGGCCAGACAATACAATTTTCGGATACTTCGACCGGGACGCCGACATCCTGGGTGTGGAATTTCAATGACGGCACGACATCCACCCTCCGGAATCCGGCCCATGCATTCGCTGCGGCCGGAACCTATGCCGTCAGCTTGACGGTCACGAACACTTCAAGTTCGAACAGCACGAGTCGGACAGTGACCGTGACGCCGGCGATCGCGCTGGTGGCGGCGTTCACCTTCAGTCCCGCCTCGCCGACGATAGGTCAGGCGGTGCAGTTCACGGACGCGTCGACGGGAACGCCGACGTCGTGGTTGTGGAACTTTGGCGACGGCACGACATCGACGGCCCAGAGCCCGAGCCACGCATATTCGTCGACGGGACCAAAAACGGTCAGCCTCACGGTCACCAGCGTCGCCGGCACGGCCAGTGTCAGCCGGACCGTTACCGTCGTGTCCGCTGCCGCCATCATCGTGAACCATGCGAGCGCGAAGCTCGGCGACATCCCGACGACGTGGATCGAACAGGCCAAGGACAAGCTGGTGATCGCCTACGGCCACACCTCCCACGGCAGTCAGCTGACGACGGGCATGACGGGACTTGTGGCGTGGAAGGGCGATTTTTATTCCTGGAACGCGAGCGGCGCCAACGGCGCCCTCCAATTGAGGGACTTTTATTACAATTTCGGCTATCCCGACGTGACCACCGTCGCTCACGATCTCGGGAATCCGACCAGGACGGCCTGGGCCGCCGCGACCCGGGAATATCTGGCGGTCCACCCCGAGGTCAATGTCATCATTTGGTCCTGGTGTTGGCAGGTCAATGGAACGGAAGCAGAAATCCAGCTCTATCTCGATCTCATGTCGGGGCTAGAGCGTGACTATCCCGGCGTCAAGTTCGTCTACATGACAGGGCATACGGATGGGACCGGTTTGTCGGGAAACGTCCATATTCGGAACAACCAGATCCGCAATTACTGTCTGGCGAACAATAAGATCCTCTACGACTTCGAGGACATCGAGAGCTACGACCCGGACGGGGCCTACTATGGCGACAAGCTCGTCAACGACGCCTGCGATTACGACAGCAACGGCGACGGTGTCCGGGATCGCAACTGGGCCATCGATTGGCAGAACGCCCATCCGGGCGAATGGTATGATTGTATTGCCGCCCATACCCAGCCGCTCAACGCAAACTTGAAGGCCTACGCCGCC
>CAYUME010000933.1:0-2107 GCA_964445475.1 uncultured Planctomycetia bacterium | reverse complement strand
GCGGACCTCCCAGGGCGTGAAGAGGCTGGCCCCCATCAGGGCGGCGCCGTAGCAGACCATCCAGACGCCGGGGAGGGCGTCGCAGGCGCCGGTGCCGGCCAGGTAGACGGTGAGGACGGCGCCGGCGTAGAGGCCGGGCAGGAGGCCGGCGATCATCTGGCGGGCGCCGGGGGACCAGGCCGGCTCGCCCCGTCGCCGCGCCAGGGCGACGGTGAAGAGGATGTCCACGAGGAGGCCCGCGGCCGCCACGGGCCCCCAGACGGCAGCGAGGCGGACGGGGTCCGTTCCGGGGACGAAGGAGACGCCGACGGCCCACTTCGACAGGCCGCAGCCGGCGAAAACGAGGAGGCCGTTGGTGATGAAGGCCCAGCCGGAGAGGTGACGGAACTCGCCGGTGCGGGCCATGAGGGATCGGATCTCGTCGAGCCGGGCGGCGGCTTCGCGTCGGTTCATGGGCGGTTCGCTCCGGGCCGGGCGGTATTGTACTTTATTATATAAAGTACTTTACTACGCGAAACCGCGGAAGTCAAGGGGGCCTGTCGGGGCGGGAAGGAGCCGGCGGGGGGGCGCGCTCTCAGCGCGCGTCGCCCGCCGACGGCCGCCGCCGCGCCCAGTCCGGATACTCCTTTTCCAGGAGGCGCTGCGGCCACGTCCCGTACCACGCGTACCCGTTCCGCCGTTCGTGGCCGATGTCGGCCAGCGCGGCCCGGGGCACCCCGTCCCGGTCGCAGAAAATCGGTCGGTCCGTGCCGATGTCGTAGAACCGCGCCCAGAGCGGCGGTGCCGCCGGGTCTTGGACCACCACCCGGTCCTTCCCCCCGGGCGCGCCCGCGTCCGCACGCGTCTCGACCCGGATGCCGGTGAGCCGGACGCGCCCGAGCCACGCGACGGCGCCCTCCACGGCCCGCACGACGTCCGGGTCCGGCGGCTCGAGGCTCATCAGCTGGCGCACGATCCCCACCGTCTCCGAGCCGCTGAGGGAGACGAGCTCGTAGGCGCGGGCCGGCCGCGGGCGGAGGTCCACCTCGTCGTGCTGGGCGCACCAGGCCGTGAGCCGGCCGTCGACCCGGACCTGGCATTTCAGGATGCACTGCACGCCGCGGTCGAAGGCCTCGCGCGCCGCCGTCCGCCGGCCCGCGTCCAGGAAGGCGAAGACGTCGTCCCGGCGGACCTCCCGGAGGAAGTCCATCACCCGGACCATGGCGTTGTCGTTGAAGGTGATGTGGCGGTGATAGCCGGGTCCGGGCGGGAATCGTTGCGGCCAGCCCCCGGTGGGGTACTGGGCCTTCAGGACGTAATCGACCCCCTTTTCGACCGCCGCGCGGCATCGGGCGTCCTGCGTTGCGCGGAAGGCGCGGGCCAGGAGGCGGATCTCGTCGGTGGTCGCGCCGTTGTCGAAGGTGGGTTGCAGGGCCTTCCGGTCTCCCGCGAAGGGCGCCTTTGTCGTGTCGACGTTCTTGGGCCAGCCGCCCAGGTCGGACTGGTGGGAGAGGACGCACGCGACAACGCGCCGGGCCTCCTCGCCGGCGAACCAGGCGTCGTCCTGTTTCAGGCAGGCGCCCGGCCCTCCGTCCGCCGACGCGGCCGGGTCCCGGCTGGACAGCAAGCCGGCGACCGCCAGGAGGAGAAGCCGGACGCGGTACGGGTTCATCGCGAGCAGGCCTCCGCGCGCCATCGGGAGGATAGCAGCACGGGGGCGGTCCCGGAAGGAAAAGGGCCCCCCTTTTCAATTGACTCCCAGAACCGTTTCGGAGAGGCTGTCCTCGTTTCCGCCATGGAGCGGAAGCGGTCTTGGGGCCGCGGCGCGACGGGCGCTGCGGCGGGCACGCGGGGACGTCGCGCCGCCGGCGCGCGGAGCCGCATCGCAGAAGGAGGATGTCGTGCGCACGCTCGCAGGGCTCGCGGTGGCGGTGGCGGCGGCGGGGATCGCGGCGTTGCCGGCGCCGGCGGAGGACGCCAAGGCCCTCCTCAAGAAGGTCGAGGCCCGGATGTACTATCCCCAGGAGCAGGGCCTGAAGGATCTTTCCGCGACCCTCGTCCTGGAGGGCGGCGGGGCCGGGGCCCCGCAGATGTCCGTCAAGGTCTTCTGGAAGGCCCCCGACAAGAA
>CAYUME010000932.1:0-2108 GCA_964445475.1 uncultured Planctomycetia bacterium | reverse complement strand
GGTAGGCCGGATCCGGGTGGCGCGGGTCCAGGCGGTCGGCGCCCACCCAGGGGACCACGTCGCCGTCCGACCAGGCCAGTGCCTTCCGCAGGTCGGCCTGCTCACGGTACTTGCGCGACCGCGGCATGCCCCAGCTGCGGAGGCTCAGGACCCAGACCTTCCGGAACGGATTGTAGAAGACCGTGCTGCGGTCGTTGCATTTGGGCGAGACCGCCGCCGGCGCCGACCAATGGATGCCGTCGGCCGATTCCCGCAGGACGTACCGGAACCCCGAGACGGTCAGCATCTTGTACCGTCGCGCGGGATCCGACTCGGCGGCATCCCGCCAGACCGTACCGGAGTCCCGCCCCTCCCGCAGCACCACGTTGGTCCCGGGCTCGACGTCGAACGCCGGCTTGCGCCACGTCAGCCCATCCACGGACTCCGCGGAACACGTCGCGTTGAACAGCCCCCCCATGTACCACAGGCGGAACCGCCCGGCGTCCGGATCCCACCAGACCCCGTCGCTGAACACCATGGCCGAGGTCGACTTCCCCTGATGTTCCCACGCCTGGTCGGGCCTGAGAATCGGATTGCCGGCGTACGCCTCCGGGCGATGGAACACCCGCCGAAGCGTCGTGTCCTGGACAAGGAAGTCATCGACAAAGAGCTGCCGGCCTACATCGATCGGGATCACGTCCGGGGGGGCCTGCAGCCAGGGCACGGGCATCGGCTCCCGGCTCAGCGACACCCGGGGCGGCCACGCGGCTGGCAGCCGGATGCCGTTGTAGAGGGTCTCGCCGCCCGCCTCGTCCGCGGCCGGCGGCGGCGCGACCGCCATCAGCGCCAGAGCGGAGAGGCAGAGGACACGACGCGCGGGGCGGGAAAAGGTCGGCGCACGGCCGCTGCCGGGTGTGGAGACCATCGGGATCACTCCTTCAACCGGGTGAGCCTCCGGAATGTCCATGCCCCTGGCCGGTCGGGCCGGCCCCCGCGATGTCGCGCGCGGTCATACCGCCGGCGGCAGTCGTGCCGCACGTCCCCGCCAAACGGGCTGAGCAGCGGGATCGCCATGTGGTAGTCGGCGTCGGCCCAGTGCCGCACGAGGATGTACGCGAACCAGGCCAGGAGGGGGAGTCGGACCGCCCACGACCGGCCGGCGCACCAGGCGTCGGCCTCGTCGCGAAGACGGACGAAGCTCTCGCAGAGCGCTCGGGTCATCGGCGTGCTTTCGCGCCTCTCGACGGCGCCGATCGGGATCGGTACGCTACGGGATGGAGATCAGCTCGACCTCGAAGACCAGGACCGCGTGAGGTCCGATGAGGGGCCCCGCGCCCCGGTCGCCGTATGCGAGGTGGGCGGGAATGACGAGCTGCCATGTGGAACCAGCCGACATCAGCTGCAGCGCCTCCGACCACCCCTTGATGACGCCGCCGACCTGGAACTGCGCCGGCTGGCCGCGCTTGAGCGAGCTGTCAAACTCCGTCCCGTCGATGAGCGTGCCGCGGTAATGGACGGTGACGGAATCGGTGGCCGCCGGCAACTTCCCCTCGCCGGCCTTGATGACCTTGTACTGCAGGCCGCTGGCCGTGACCTTGACGCCCTCCTTCGTCTTGTTCGCCTCGAGGAAGGCCTCGCCCTCCGTCCGGTTCTTCTCGCCCGCCACCTTGGCCCGCTCCGCCTGCCGGGCGCCCATCTCCTTCTGGAAGGCCATGAGGGTCGCGCGGATCTCCTCTTCGGTCATGACGCTCGTCCCGCCGCAGGCGTCGCGGATGCCGCGGAGGAGGACATCGGGGTCCGCCTCCACGCCCTGGGCCTTGAAGCTCTTGCCGATGCTCTGGCCGAGGGCGTAGCTGAACTTCTCCCTCGGACTCTTGAAAAGGGACTCCGCGGCGGGGGCGGCCGCCGGGGCCGCCTCCTCCGAGATTACCGGTGCGGGAGCGAGACCCAGGACGAGGGCGGCGGCAAGCCAGCGGGGGCTCATGACGGCTCCTTCGGGGTTGAAGGGGAAACGGGGGCGAATACCGGACGCAGGCCGAAGGGAGAATATAACCCTGCCGGCGGAGAGAACGAAACGGAAAACGCGCCCGCGGCGGCCGGACGGCGCGGAAGCCCGCCGCCGAACCAGG
>CAYUME010000931.1:0-2110 GCA_964445475.1 uncultured Planctomycetia bacterium | reverse complement strand
CACAACAGCTCGCCAGCCGATCCGATCCGGACCTGTTCGAACGCGTTCCGATCACGCCAGAGGGAACAGACTCCCTTGCCGGCCCTATCGGCAAGGTCCACAGTACCGGAAGCGCCATCAGCAAACGCCAGCTCCAGCCGGTAACCCGTCAATACCCGGACCCGGGTGATCTTGCGCCTATCGGTGAATCTCCGCATCCATAGTAACCGAATCCCGCCCCCGGTCAAGCGCCCGACGATTCCAAGCCGCTTCAGACCAGCTCCGTCCGCAGCCCCGCCCGCCGGGCGGCGTCGACCTGGCGCCTGTCGGAGGTGACGAACAGATCCGCCTTCCATTCGGCGGCGCAGGCAATGTGCAACGCGTCCAAGGTCCGGACCGGACTGGACTCCAGGACGCCGACGGCGGAAGCCAGGACCGGGGCGGTCAGGTTGACCACGACGGCGTCCCGGACGTCCTCCGCGAGCCGCCGCTTCGCCTCGACATACTGGCGGGACGTGAGCGAGCGCTCCCGCACGCGGCGGTTGAGGGCGGACAGGATCTCCGGGACGCAGATCACGCCGACCGCGAGATCGTCGGCCTCCGCGCAGAGCGACTCGACATCCCCGCTGCCGTCCTCCGCCACGTAGCGCTTGGCGAACGCGGAGGCGTCAAAGAAGGTCCGCACGGTCGCGCTCCTCCAGGATGGCGGCGGCCAGGCCGGCGCCGCGGGCCGCCAGCTTCAGCCCGGGCCGCTTCCACGCGGGCTCGCGCCGGCCCCCCGCCGAAACGGGGCCGATCTCCGCGATCGGCCGTCCGTGCCGCAGCACCACCACGACCTCGCCCTGCTCCACCTCCGTCAGCAACCCCGAGGCGCGGCTGCGGAACTCCGTGAACGAGACCGTCTTCATGGAAGGCCTCCCCTCCTTATTGTACAGTTCTGTACATATATGTACAGACAGGAGTTCCCGAATGCAAGCCGGATCCGGCCCGGCCATTGCCAGCCGCACTCGCGAATCCCGTTAATCCCCTACCGCCCCGCCGGAATAGGTGTCGTGGCCTCCATCCAGCCCGAAACGGGGAACCAGGAACCCAAAACCCATCAGGAACCCTCCATGCGAATCCCCGCCCTCCTCGCCCTCTTCGTCGCCACGTCCCTCCCGCTCCAGGCCCTCGACTTCGTCTGGTGGGAAGGCGAGACCCCGAAGGCCCAGTCCGGCGAGCTGAAGGACGCCCACGTCTTCAACTCCCCCCACCCCAAGCTCTCTGACGGCAAGTCCCTCGGCGGCACCGGCAAGGCCGGGACCTTCGTCGAGTACGCGATCGACGCCCCGAAGGAGGGAGCCTACTTCTTCTACGCCCGCAAGTTCTGGCATCACGGGCCCTTCCAGTACACGTGGAACGGCGAGGGGGAGTGGACGAAGGTCGCCAACACCCCGCTCCTCGACAGCGTCACCCTCCAGCAGCACTGCGTCAACTGGGTTCCCTGCGGCAAGGTGAAGCTCAAGAAGGGACCCAATACCGTCCGCCTCGAGGCGATCCCGAACTACGGACCCTTCGTCTTCGATTGCTTCGTCGTCGCCTCCAGCCAGCTCAGCCCCAACGGCACGCTCAAGCCGGGGGAGAAGTTCAACCTCGCCGACCCGGGCACCTGGGCCTTCGAGCCGGACGTCGACGAGTTCAAGCCCGACGCCCTCAACCTCCGCGCCCTCCTCAACGAAAAGGTCGCCGGTGAGAACGGCTACCTCGCCGTCGACAAAAACGGCGACTTCGTCGACGGCAAGGGGCGCCCCGTCCGCATCTGGGCGGTCAACACCGGCGTGCAGAACGACTTCGACCTGGACGACATCCGCCAGCACGCCAAGGCGCTGGCCAAGCGCGGCGTCAACATGGTCCGCCACCACGGCCACCTCCAGCCCGGCCCGGACGAGCCGATCGCGAAGGTCAACGAGCAGCAGATCGACGCCGTCCAGAAGCTCGTCGCGGCGATGAAGGACGAGGGGATCTACACGACCTTCTCGCCCTTCTGGGCGACGTCGAAGGGGAACGCCTCCTGGGGCATCGCCGGGCACGGCGGCGGCGAGCTCTTCACCCTCCTCTTCTGGGACGAGACGCTCCAGGGGGCGTACAAAGG
>CAYUME010000930.1:0-2111 GCA_964445475.1 uncultured Planctomycetia bacterium | reverse complement strand
GGCGAGCCCGACGCGAGAAGTGCGAACAGGGCCGCGGCAGCGGCCGGCAGGAGCACGAGCTGTTTGCGCCGCGGGAAGGTCTTTTTCCACCGTCCCCCAATATGCTAAGGTTGAGCCCGTATCCAAACGTGCTGGAGGACGAGTCCGTCGACGTCCGCGCCGCAGCCGCCCGGGCCCTCCGGCTGAGACCCGCCTTCGCGGAGGCCTGGCTCGACCTGGCCGCCCTCCGCGCCTCCGCCCCCGAGGCCTCCGCACCCGACCTCCGCGCGGCCGACCGGGCCGTCGCCACCGCCGCCCGCCTCGCGCCGGCGAACCCGCGCGTGGCGCTGCGCGAGGCGGTCTACTGGCTCTCCCGCGCGGGCCGCGCACCGGAGGAGGAGGGGGGGGACGACGACCGCATGACGTGCCTCCGGCAGGCCCAGGACGCCTACCGCCGGCTGCTGACGCTCAATGGCGTGCCCGGCCCCGAGCGCTTCGTCGCCGACGCCTGGCGCCGGAGCCGGTCGATGGACTTCGTGCTGGGGTGCATCCCGCGGGGCCTCGGCGACCGCACGGCGCGCTGCTTCGACACCGCCGAGCGCCTCGCCGCCGAGTCCGGCCGCCCCGAGGACCTCGAGCGCGTCGAGTCGGCGCGGCGGGGGGGGCCGTAGCGACGCACGCAGCCCGGGGGACGGAGTTCCAGAAAGAGGGGTAGAGCGTAGGACGTGCAGCGTCCCGCCGCTGATGGGCGTCTCGGGATACGGGTCCAGGGATGCTGGTCTTTGGATGCTCGACAGGAAGCTGGACGCCGGTCATGGGACGCTGGCCCGGCTCCAGCCTCCTATGACCAGCCTCCCGCGACCCGCCGGGGTAGGGCTTGTAGTGAGGCACGCAGCAACCCGTCCGCCGAAGCCTCGCAAGCCTTCACACGAGGCGAAGGCGGAAGCGGAGTGCCTCCTGCAGCACCACCCGAGTCGTTCACAACGCAACCAGCGCGACTCCGCTCCGCTCCGTCGCGCACTACCAACTCCACCCCGTCGCCCCCGCCGGGGTAGGGTTTGTAGTGAGGCACGCAGCGGAGCCCGCCCAATACAGAAGCGCCCGAAACAAAGACGAGGATGCGCGCCTGGAGACCAGCGACCGGAGACCACCCCGGGATGCGAGACTGATGATGTGCCGCAGGACGCCGCCGCCGGGAGCCGAGGGGCTCGCCTCGCGCGGCTGGCCCCCTCCCCCCCCTCACGCCTTCTTCTTCTGTTCCTTCTGCTCCTCGTCCTCGTAGTACCCCCCGTACTGCTCGTAATACCCCCCGCTCCCGTACCCGTATCCGTATCCATACCCATACCCGCCGTACCCGTACTTCCTTCTCCGCATGGGCACGTTGTTGAGGATCGCCCCGAGGTAGCGCGCGCCGAAGGAGACCAGCTGGGCCCGGCCGTGCCGCACCGCGTGGCGGCTCGTCCGCCCGTGCCCGATCACCTGCACGACGCCGTCCAGGCTCGGCGCCAGGATGCACGCGTCGGTGACCGCCCCCACCGGCGGCGAGTCGAAGATCACCCGGTCGTACCGCCCGGAGGCCTCCTCGAGGAACTCCGCCAGCCGCGGCGAGCTGAGCAGCTCCGAGGGGTTCGGCGGGATCGGGCCGGCCGTGACGACGTCCATCCCCTCCACCGGCGTCCGCTGGACCACCTCGGCCAGCCCCGACCGGCCCGCGAGGATGTCGCTCAGCCCGCGGTCGGTCCCGTTCAGGCCGATGGAGCGGTGGAGGCGCGGGCGCCGCATGTCGGCGTCGATGATCAGGACGCGGTGGCCGGCCTGGGCCATGGCGATGCCGATGTTGAGGACGGCGGTGGTCTTCCCTTCGAGGGGGGCCATGCTCACGACCAGGAAACGCCGGATCGTCCCCGCCTTCGGCCCGGAGAAGTGGATCGCGGTGCGCACCGCCCGGAACGCCTCCGAGGCGTGCGAGCGGGCGTCGGTGTGGCAGATGAGGTCGGCGGAGAAGGATCCGTTCCCCGCCGGGCCGCCCTCCGCGGCGTGCTCCCCGCTCGACGCGGCGCGCTCCCCGTACCCCGCCCCCCCGCCCCGCCGCCCGTTGAGGCTGACGTGGGGGATGACGCCGAGGAGCGGGG
>CAYUME010000929.1:0-2112 GCA_964445475.1 uncultured Planctomycetia bacterium | reverse complement strand
GGGGACGAAAAGAAGATCGAGGCCCTGATCGAGCTGCTCCGGCCGTTCGGTATCAAGGAGATCGCGCGGACCGGCCTGGTGGCCCTCCTGCGCGGGGATCCCAAGGACCGCGCGCCGTCCGTCGGACGGGGCCACAAGGCGGACGCGCCGACCCCCGCCCCGGCCTCGTCGCCCTCCGACAGCGGCGACGCCGGGGCGCCGCTCGCGTGAAGGAACCCGGTTTCGAGGAGAGGAGCCGCCCGGAGTAACGACAGCCGCTGCTTTCACCACCCATTTTGGAGAGGGGCCGACATGGCAAAGGTCTATTACGACAAGGACGCCAAGATCGCCGACATCAAGAAGCGGAAGGTCGCCATCATCGGCTACGGGAGCCAGGGCCACGCCCATGCGCTCAACCTCCGCGACAGCGGCATCGATGTCGCCGTCGGACTCGTCGAAGGGGACCCGTTCTGGGACGTCGCCAAAAAGGCCGGGTTCGCCCCCAAGCCGATCCCCGATGCGGCCGCCTGGGGCGACGTCCTGGTCGTCCTCGTCCCCGATCCGGTCCAGCCGGCCGTCTACCGGGGCGCGCTGCTGCCCAACCTGAAGAAGGGCAAGGCCCTCGTCTTCGCCCACGGCTTCAACATCCACTTCGACCAGATCGTCCCCCCGGGCGACGTCGACGTCTTCATGGTCGCCCCGAAAGGGCCCGGCCACCTGGTCCGCCGCATGTACCAGGAGGGCAAGGGCGTTCCCTGCCTCCTGGCCGTCCACCAGGACGCCTCCGGCCACTGCCGCGCGCTGGGGCTTGCCTACGCCCGCGGCATCGGCGCCACCCGCGCGGGCGTCATCGAGACGACGTTCCAGGAGGAGACCGAGACCGACCTCTTCGGGGAGCAGGCGGTCCTCTGCGGCGGATGCACCGAGCTCGTCCGCGCCGGGTTCGACACCCTCGTCGCCGCCGGCTACCAGCCCGAGGTCGCCTACTTCGAGTGCCTCCACGAGCTGAAGCTGATCGTCGACCTGATGTACGAGGGCGGAATCGCCAACATGCGCTATTCCATCAGCGAGACGGCCAAGTACGGCGACATCACCCGGGGGCGGCGCCTCATCACCGAGGAGACCCGGCGGGAGATGAAGCGGATCCTCGACGAGATCCAGTCCGGCGCCTTCGCCCGCGAATGGATCCTCGAGAACCAGGCCGGCCGCCCCATGTACAACGCCTTGCTCAAGCGCGACGCCGCCCACCTGATCGAGAAGGTCGGCGAGCACCTGCGCAAGATGATGCCCTGGATCTCGGAGAAGAAGATCGTCCGGAAGTGACCGTCCGCCCGGGACCGGGAGCCCGGGAACGGGGGCGTCCCCCCCGTTCCCGGCCCTCCCCCCGGCCCAGGACCCCGGGGCCCCGGTACCCCAACGGCCGCAAGATAGGCACCAACCCCCGGGACGGCGAACAGTCCCCCGGCGCCAGCATGACGCTGGACGAGAAGCTGCGCATCGCCCGCCAGCTCGCCCGCCTGAAGGTCGACATCATCGAGGCCGGGTTCCCGATCGCCTCGGACGGAGACTTCGAGTCCGTCCGCCGCGTGGCCCAGGAGATCGTCGGCCCCGTCGTCTGCGGGCTGGCCCGCACCCACGAGAAGGACATCCGGCGCGCCGCCGAGGCCCTCCAGCCCGCGGCGAAGCGCCGCATCCACACCTTCATCGCGACCAGCCCGATCCACATGGAGAAGAAGCTCCAGAAAAAGGCGGACGAGGTCCTCCGCATCGCCGTCGAGTCCGTGAAGCTCTGCCGCGAGTTCACGGACGACGTCGAGTTCTCCCCGGAGGACGCCGGCCGCTCGGAGCCGTCCTTCCTCTACGAGATCGTCGCCGCCGTCCTCGAGGCGGGGGCCACGACCGTGAACATCCCCGACACCGTGGGGTACACGCTCCCCCACCAGTTCGGCGAGCTGGTCGCCGGGATCTTCGCCAACGTCCCCGCCATGAAGCGGAACATCCTGAGCGTCCATTGCCACAACGACCTGGGGCTCGCCGTCCCGAACTCCCTGGCCGGCGTCCTCCACGGCGCCAACCAGGTCTAGTGCACCCTCAACGGGATCGGCGAGCGGGCCGGCAATGCCGCCCTCGAAG
>CAYUME010000928.1:0-2124 GCA_964445475.1 uncultured Planctomycetia bacterium | reverse complement strand
CAACGACAGGCCGCCGACCAGCAGGATGACGGCGAGGATCGTCAGGCCGATCGGGATCTCGTAGCTGACGATCTGGGCCGCGGAGCGCATCGCCCCGCAGAGCGACCTCTTGTTGCCGCTCGCCCACCCCGCCATCAGGAGCCCCATCACGACGAGGCTCGACACCGCCACCATGTACAGGATGCCGATGTTCAGGTCGGCCACGGAAAGGTCCCGGCCGAAGGGGAGGACGAGGAAGACGGGGAAGCTGCCGAGGAAGACGACGTAGGGGGCGAGGCGGAAGAGGGATCGGTCCGCCCCGTCGGGGATGAGGTCCTCCTTGAGCATGACCTTGAGCCCGTCGGCCATCCACTGGAAGATGCCGTGCGGGCCGACCCGCATCGGGCCCATGCGGGCCTGCATGTGGGCCGCCACCTTCCGCTCGACGTACGAGGCCACCCCGGAAAAGGCGGAGGCGATCCCGGCCAGGACCCCGGCCATCACCAGGGTTCCCCCGATGTAGAGGACGGACGTCGGGACGGCGTTCCCGAGGATCGCCTTCGCCCACTGGGCCAGGATGCCGGGGATCGTGTGATCCGTCATTTCAGCGGGATTCCCTGGAACGACTCGGGCGGCTTGTAGTCCTTGCGCAGGGGATGGCCCTCCCATCCTTCGGGCAGGAGGATCCGCCGCAGGTCCCGGCTGCCCGTGAAGACGATCCCCAGCAGGTCGAAGGCCTCTCGCTCGTGCCAGTTCATCCCCGCCCAGACGGCGTCGACGGAGGGGACTTCCGGTTTTTCCTTCGGCACGCGGACGCTCAGGACGACCCGGTGCCGGTGCGCGTGGGAATAGAGATGGTAGGTGACGCCCATCTCCGCCCCGTGGTCCAGGCCGCTCAGGCACTCCGGGAAATCGAAGCGGAGCTCGGGGGTCTCCTTGAGCGCGCGGCAGACGTCGACCAGCGCCGCCGGCGCGACCCGGATGAAGGGGTCGCGCGGCTGTTCGGCGAGCTCCAGGATCGCGTCCCCGAAGCGGGCCTTCAGCGTCTCGTGGATGGCTTTGGTTTCCATGGCTTTTCGGCCGCTCCCGCGGGAGTCACCGGATCCTCACGGGGCGGACTGGATGGTCGGAGGGGGCTGCGTTGCTCCGGCGGCGGGCGGGGCGTGAACCCCCTTCACCCACTCGAGGTCCCCCTTCACCCAGAGATACGCCAGCCCCACGACCAGGATGCCGATGAAGGCGAAGATGTCGACGAGCACCACCCCCGGCATCTCCCGGACCAGGATCGCACACGGGTAGAGCACGGCGATCTCCACGTCGAAAATCAGGAAGATCAGGGCCATGGTATAGAAGCGGATGTTGAACTGGATCCACGGGGGGCCGACGGGCGGGATGCCGCACTCGTAGGGAAGCGATTTGGCCGCGGATGGGGACTTGGGGCGGATGAGGGAGCTGAACGTCAGCAGGGCAAATAGAAAGAGGAAGCCGACGGCGAAAAAAACAATGACGGCGGCGAAGTCGAGCGTCATCGGATCCACCGTCCGGATGGAAATTTGTGACGAATGGAACGATCCCTCGGTAAAATCAAATTCAGGGGGTCCACATCCTTATCAAATACGATGCGATGCTGCAAGGGGAATTCATGACGCGGCAGAGGACGGTATTGCGTGCAATCGGAAATGCCGATCTGTAGAATCCGCCGGGTGTTGCAGCGGGCACGGGCCGGGGGAGCGGAGACGTCATGGGGACCTGGAAGCCGGGGCGCGTCTGGCTTGTGGCCGCGTCCGTTTCCGTCGCCCTGCACCTTGTCGGGGTGGGGCTGGTGGCGGGATCCGTGTGGGCGGGCCGGGTCTCCGAGCGCATGCTGACCCTCCCCCTGTTGAGCCACCGCGACGTCTCCTTCCTGATGGGGTACATCCAGGCCTCCGCGGAATCGGGGAGGGATCGGCCGCAGGAGGAGGACGCCGCGTCGAAGCCCGGCGAGGCCGCGACGGCGCCGGCCTCGGAGGCGGCTCAGAAGGACACGGTGGCGGTGACGCCGCGTGCCGAGGATCCGGGGCCGACCGGGGTGAAAAAATCCTTGCCGTCTCCTCCTGCTCCTCCGCCTCCTCCTCGGAAAGCGCCGGACCCCGTCTCCCCTCCGCC
>CAYUME010000927.1:0-2133 GCA_964445475.1 uncultured Planctomycetia bacterium | reverse complement strand
CCTGCCCCAAGCTCGACGACATCGCGTTCTACAAGGAGAAATTGGCAGCCCTCTTCGAGTCGAACGACCTCCGTTCCGTCGAGGTGGCCTACATGGAGGTGCCCTGTTGCTACGGGCTGGTCCACGCCGAGCAGGAGGCCCTGAAGGCCTCCGGCAAGGCGATCCCGCTCACGCTGATCCGCGTCGGGATACGGGGGGTGGTGCAGGAACGGGTGGATGCGACCGGGGGGCCGGTCGGAAGGAAGACGCTCGTGTGACAACGCGGATCGGGGCGGAGGGATCGCCTATCGCAGCATCCAGACCCGGATCGGGTTCGTGAAGGTCCAGGGGCCGGCGCAGACGTCCTCGATGAAGAGCGGCCCGCACCCTTTCGCGTTGCCGCTGTAGGCGCACCCGCGCATCGTTCGGAGCACGAGCGGCTTCGGGGCGCGGTGCTCGAGCGTCCCGCACGTGAGAAAGCAGAATTCGACGGCAGGCGCGGCGGTCGACTCGTAGATCCACATCGGCCCGCCGCCCAGCCCTTTCCCGCTCCGGAGGTTCGTCTTCATCCCGACGATGCGCCGGACCGGACGACGCAGTCGCGCATGGAGCCGTGGTTGGAGGCGTAGTAGTTGGTGGCGATGGCGCCGGGATTCCCGGTCCCCGTGTCGATCGTGAGGTTCCAGCAGGAGTTCCAGTGGGCCATGTTGCCCCAGACGGATTCCTTGGAGGAGAACTGGAGGAAGGTCTCCGGCTTCTCCGGGTTGCCGAATCCGGGGCAGTTGTCCTTGAGCTGGAGTATCGTCCGGTCGCGGTGCTCGCCGACCAGTTGGAGCCCGTACCAGGGTTTCCCGTCGCGCAGGCAGACCAGCCTGCGCGAGACGAGGTAGGTGCCGGCGGGCAGATAGATGAGGCGCCCGTGGTCGTCGTTGTTGGCATTGAAGGCCCTCTGGAGGGCCTCGGTATCGTCGGTGGCGCCGTCCCCTTTGGCGCCGTACTCCTTCTTCACGTCTGCGGCGCCGGCGTCGTCCGGGAAGACGATCCGGAAGGCGGGCTGGGCCGGCGGGGGCCATCTCGGCCCCGCGGCGGGGCTCGCGCCCCCGTTGCCTGCGGACGCCGTCCCGTCAGCCGGCTTCGACGCCAGCCGCCCCTCCCCCATCGAGAACCGGAAGGAGATCGTCCGGCCTTCGGCCTTCGCCTCCCGGTTCGCTTCGACGATCGCCGCGACGATCTCCCCGCGCGACGCGGGGGCCGGGGCGGCGTCGGATCGGATGGATACGCAGAGGCCGGTTATCACCAGGAGGGCGTTACGCAACGTCTGGGGGCTGCGCATGTGGGATCCCTCGCGGAACAGGCCTGCGAGGACATTCGTCCCGTGAGATCCGGACGTGACCTCTTTTTCCGGATCGCCTGTGGCGTGCTGCCGCAGCGGGACTGTCCAGTCCCGACGGTGTCAAAATACGGAGGGCCCGGCGCGGATTGACGCGGATTTGCCTTCGTGGACGTATCGGCGTCCGTCGGCGCGCATCGGCGGATCCCTCCTCCTTGCCGGATCCCGTCCCGCCGCTTATACTGCCCGTCCGGGCTCGTGTCCATGAACGGGGGATGCCATGAGGACCGCGGGACTGCTGCTGAGGGACTGGCGCAGGGCTTCACGCACTGCTTCTTCGTGAGCGTCAGCGACGCGAAGGGGCGCGAGGCCTACCTGTCGCACCCGGCGCACAAGGCCTTCGTCGAGGTCCTCAAGCCGCACCTCGACGAGGTGCTCGTGATCGGCTACGACGCGAGGCCCTGAGCGGAACGGATCCCGGCCGGTCGGGCATCGTCTTCACGCCCACCGCGCCTGCGTCTACTCGACCCGCGAGGATCCCTTCACGGCACGGCGCATGCTCCGGTTGGGGCGGACGTTGGAGGATCACACATGGGGAACTGGCTGCTTACCGGCATGTCATCGATCGCCTTCGCGCTCCCGTCGCTGGAGGCCGGCGAAAGGGCCTTCGAGCGGATCCCCGAGAACACGGCCGGCGCCGAGGCGCTCAAGGGCGGCGTGAACCCGTGGCATTACTGGGGTGCCTACAACCGATACTCTCGACTCGTCCTGCCGGCCTGGCGCGATCGCGATGATGTCGTCGCTGGCTGGGCCTGGTCGCTCCC
>CAYUME010000926.1:0-2135 GCA_964445475.1 uncultured Planctomycetia bacterium | reverse complement strand
CGGGGAGGGCAGATAGTCGATCACGGAGTCACGGAGCATCTGCACGCCGATGTTCTTGAACGCCGAGCCGCAGAGGACGGGAACGATGAGACGCTTCAGCGTGGCCTGACGGAGCGCCCGCTTCAGTTCCTCCACCGTGACCGGCTCGCCGTGGCAGAATTTGTCGAAGAGGGACGGGTCGACTTCGCTCGCCTTCTCGACCAGCCGGGTCCGCCAGGCGGCCATCTCGGCCTGGTGCGACGCCGGGACCGGTTCCTCCGTGAAATCGACTCCTTTGCTCGACACGTCGTAGACGATGGCGCGCTCCGAGAGCAGGTCGATCACGCCGACGAACTCGTCCTCTCGGAAGCACGGGATGGCGAGCGGAACCGGGTTGGCCCCGAGCTGATGGCGGATTTCCTCCACCACGGCCGCGAAGTCGGCGCCCGGGCGGTCCAACTTGTTCACGAACGCGACGACCGGGACCTCGTACTTGGCGGCCTGGCGCCAGACGGAGACCGACTGGGGTTCCACGCCGCCGACGCCGCAGAAGAGGGCGACGGCCCCGTCGAGCACGCGGAGCGAGCGCTCCACCTCCACCGTGAAGTCGACGTGCCCCGGCGTGTCGATCAGGTTGATCCGGTTCTCGTTCCACATCACGCTCGTCGAGGCGGCGGTGATCGTGATGCCCCGCTCGCGCTCCTGCTCCATCCAGTCCATGGTCGCGTTGCCGTCGTGGACCTCGCCGAGCCGGTGCGTGCGGCCCGTATAGAAGAGGATGCGTTCGCTCAGGGTCGTCTTGCCCGCGTCGATGTGGGCCATGATCCCGATGTTCCGGACGCAGGATAGGGGACTCTGCCTGGACACGTTGGACTCCTTCCGGGACCGGATCAGGAAAAGGGGGGGATCATACAGGCTCGCACGGTGGGTTTCAACGACGATCTGGGGGCCTTCTGTTCCCACGCAGGCCAGCACGTCACGCCTTGGAACGGGAAGGAGTGGGGGACGGAGGGGAAGGGGGGGCCCGGACTCCTCCGGCACGGTCAGCCGTTGCCGGGGAGCGTCTCATCCGGCGCGTTGGGGGAGGGGGAGCTCTTGACCTGGGCATGGAAGGATTGGGATAACGGATTGACGCGTGTCTCGCCCGGATCGAGAACGCCAAGCCGGACCTTCAGGTCGTCCATCCGCTCACGAAGATCGCCCAGCCCTTGGGCGATGCGCGCCAGCAGCATCACCCCGGCGATCGCCGCCACCAGGAGGGCGGCTGCAGATACCACGCCGATCAGCATCAAAATCTGGCTCGAGTCCATGGTTCGCCCCTATCGTGCCGTGCGTCCGGTCTGGATATCCGGAGGCACGACAGGTCTTCTCCGGAGCCGTCATCCTATATATAGGACTGACCCCGCTTGCGCAAGTGCCTTTCTGTCCGAAAAGGCTTGAAAACACTCATGGGGACCCATACGATGTATGGGTCCGTTCAGGAGGACTGCCATGCGTGGGACAAACTGCCGATATCCTCTGGCGTGTCTCCTGGCGACCGCCGGCCTGCTGGGACCCGCGGGATCCGTCGCGTGGCCCCAACCCGACGACAAGCAGGCGGAGCTCCTGGAAAAGAAAAAGGCCGAACAGGAGGCCGAAAAGGCCGCGCGTGAAAAGATCGCCGAGTTCAACAAGGCCCTGTCCGGAGCCAAGAGCTCCTCGGACATCGCCAGCGCCATCCGCATCCTGGATGTCAAGCACGCGATCATTCTGGAGCGTCTCGTCCGCATGCTGAACGGCCCGGGCGACGACGTCATCTACACGGCCATCCTCGACACGCTGGTCAAGATCGACGATCCGCGCTGCGTCCCCGCGCTGAACGCCTCGTTGATCAAGCGCCTGCAGAAGCCCCGCGACAACGGGGCGATCTGCATCACGATGCTGAAGGCCGTCGGCCACTTCGGCGACCGCAGCTCGGCGCAGGCTGTCACCCAGGCCCTGGACGTCAACGAGAATGCCGTCGCGGCAGAAGCCTGTTCCGTTGCCGGACGTGTCAAGGATCCGCTCGTGATCGACGAGCTGATCAAGCTCCTTCGCGAGGCGGAGCAGCAGGATACCTACCTCGGCGGCGGCGGTGCTGCGGGAGGAGGGGGGGGCGCTCTCGGCCGGGGCTTCCT
>CAYUME010000925.1:0-2135 GCA_964445475.1 uncultured Planctomycetia bacterium | reverse complement strand
TTCGGGGCGCGCTGTGCAACAAACGGCGCGGCATACTGCCGCCGCGCCGTTTGTTGCATTTCGCGGACGGGATGCCCCGCCCTTCCCGCTCCCCTCCCTCCTTCCGCGCCGCCCTTGAAAAGCCTGTATCTCGCGCTCGATTTCGAGTACAAGGTCCCGTGGTTCAGCGGGTGCTCGTTGCCCGTCACAGGCCTGCGGGGGGGGCCCTGGCGCCCCGCCCGGCAGGGTCGCCCCCACCGGGAACCGGACCATGACGCAGGTCGACGCGCAATTGAGCACGGGGCTCCCGGCGCTGGACCGCATCCTCCGCGGGCTGATCCCCGGCGACAACCTGGTCTGGCAGGTGGGCTCGATCGAGGACTACCGGCCCCTCGTCGCCCCCTACGTGGCCGCGGCCCTCTCGCGCGGCCGGAGGCTGATCTATTTCCGCTTCGCCCGCCACGAGCCGCTCGTCCCTCCCGGTGCCGGCGTCGACGTCCGGACGCTCCATCCCGAGGCCGGGTTCGAGACGTTCATCTCCGAGATCCACCGGACGATCGAGCGGACGGGCACGGGCGGCTATTACGTCTTCGACTCCCTCTCCGACCTCGCCGTCGACTGGTCGAGCGACCAGATGCTCGGCAACTTCTTCATGCTGACCTGCCCGTACCTGTACGACGTGAAGGCGATCGCCTATTTCGCGCTGATGCGCGGGGCCCACGCGCCCGACGCCTCCACGCCGATCGCCGAGACGGCGCAGGTCGTCTGCGACGTCTACCGCCACCGCGACCGCCTCTACGTCCACCCCCTCAAGGTCCAGCAGCGCTACTCCCCCACGATGCACATGCTGCACGCGTGGGAGGGGGACGCGTTCCGGCCGGTCGCGGACAGCGCGACGATCTCCGAGGTGATGGCCGGGGTGCCCTGGTCGGGCCTCGACGCCGCCGGCCGGGGCCAGGGGGTCTGGGACCGCGCCTTCCTCGAGGGCGAGGAGGCGCTCGACGCCGTCCGGCGGGGCGAGCGGACGCGGGCGCAGGCGGACGCCCTCCTGCCCCGCCTGCTCCGCAGCGCCGTCTCGCGCGACGAGCGGGTTCTTCGCCTCGCCGAGACCTACCTCCGTCTCGAGGACGTCCTGGCCCTCCGGAAGCGGATGATCGGCACCGGCCTCATCGGGGGGAAGACCGTCGGGATGCTGCTGGCCCGCGCCATCCTGCGGGCGAAGGACCCGTGCTGGGCGGACGCGCTCGAGCCGCACGACTCGTTCTACATCGGAGCGGACGTCTATTACACCTACGTCGTGCGGAACGGGACCTGGTGGGTGCGCGAGAAGCAGAAGGACCCGTCCCACTTCCTCGACGGGGCGGAGGTGGCGCGCCAGCGCCTCCTCACCGGCGCCTTCCCCGAGTCCGTCCGGAGGCAGTTCGCCGACATGCTCGACTACTTCGGCCAGTCTCCCATCATCGTCCGGTCGAGCAGCCTTCTCGAGGACAACTTCGGCAACTCCTTCGCCGGGAAGTACGAGAGCGTCTTCTGCGCCAACCAGGGGCCGCGTCAGAAGCGGCTGGAGGACTTCCTTTCCGCGGTCCGGACGATCTACGCCAGCACGATGAGCGAGGTGGCCCTCTCCTACCGGGCCCAGCGGGGGCTGCTCAACCGCGACGAGCAGATGGGGCTTCTCGTCCAGCGCGTCTCCGGCAGCATGCACGGCCGCCTCTTCTTCCCCCAGGCCGCCGGCGTCGCCCTCTCCTACAACCCCTACGTCTGGAGCGAGTACATCGAGCCGGAGGCCGGCGTGCTGCGCCTCGTCTTCGGCCTGGGGACCCGCGCCGTGGACCGTGCCGACGACGACTACACCCGCGTCGTGGCCCTCAACGCCCCCGGGCGGCGCCCCGAGTCGAGCCTCGCCGAGGTCCGCGAGTACGCCCAGCGGAAGGTCGACGTGATCGACCTCGAGGCGAACCAGCTCGTCTCGGTGGCCTTCACCGACATCGTCAAGCAGAAGCCGGCGCGGCCGCGGGAGCGCTCGTCGATCGACAAGCGTCGCATCGTCGTGTCCCGTGACGCCGACGTGCTCGTGGTGGATCCCAACCAGGCGCCCGACGCCTACGCCGACAACCACTGGCACGGCGGGCGCGGCCCCTGGCTCTCGTGGACCG
>CAYUME010000924.1:0-2141 GCA_964445475.1 uncultured Planctomycetia bacterium | reverse complement strand
CTCCGCCGCGTGGCCGGCCTCGCGCAGGGCCTCTCCGACGCGCAGGGCGGTCTCCCGCGCGGCGGCGCGGTCGTCGGAGAGCGAGAAGGCCTCGGCCAGGAGGGAGACCGCGCGGGCGGGGGCGTCCTTCGCCTCGCCGAGGGAGACCCGCACGAGGTGGAGGAAGAGCTGGCGGCGCGCGAACCAGGCGGCCCGCTCCGCGTCGGGATCGCCCGGGCGCTCCGCGGCGCGGCGCAGGCAGTCCCGGAGGCGCCGTTCCCCCTCCTCCGCCCGGCCCGCGGCCAGGGCGGTTGCTCCCGCCCGGCAGCGCAGCAGCAGGTTGTCCGGGTCCCGGGCCAAGGCCTCCTCCCCGAGCGCCTGCCGCGCCTGCGGGGTCTCGAAGAACGTCACCGCCCGCGGTGCGGCCGCCACGACGAATCCGTCGGCGGAGACGAGGTTCCCCGCCTCCCGGCCGGGATCCGACCAGGGATGGAAGCCGAGCGGCCGGCCCGACTCCGGATCGAGCCAGTGGAGTCCCCGGTCGGTGGGGTAGAGGACCGCGTCGGGCGTGACGCCGCCCCGCCCCGCGCCGGTCTCGCCGGGGGGGGCGAAGACCCACCGGCGCCGGCCCCCGGCGGCGAGATCGATGGCCATCAGCTCCCGGCCGCCGATGAAGAGCAGGCTGCCCCGGACGCCCAGGAGGTCCCGCCACATCTCGCCGTGCTCGCCGCCGTGGGGGATCGCCCAGCGCTGCACCCCCGTTGCCGCGTCGAAGCCGTAGGCCTGGAAGGCGTCGAGCGGCGTCACGCAGACGGTGCCGGCGGCGACGAGCACCGGGTTGTTGGCCCAGCGGAGCGGGTGCGGCTGTACATAGATGTTCCGCGGCGGGTCGATCCGCACCTGCTCGTATTTCCGGATCCACCGGACGCGACCCGTCAGGCGGTCCAGCGCCGCGACGGCCCCGAGGTTCGTGCCGTAGTAGAGCGTGTCGCCCTGCACCGTCACGGCGGTGCCGATCGACTCCCGGATCGGGTTGTTGAAGAGGTTCACTTCGTGCTGCCCCTGCGCGACGTAGGTCTTCCACCGGAGGCGGCCCGTCGCGGCGTCGAGGCAGACGACGTAATGGGAGAACGGGTCGGTGGGGTTCGGCTGGAGGACGGCGCCCGCGAAGAGCGCGTCGCCGTCGGGCGTCGGGGGCAGCGGAAAGGAGAGGCTGTCGAGCGGGTCGGCCCCCTCGAGCGCGCCCCCGGCCTTCCAGAGCACGCGGCCGGTCCAGGCGTCGAGGGCGACGAGGGCCCGGCGGGGGAACGGGTACTTGACGTAGATGAAGGACTGGTGCTCGGCCTCCGTGGCGGCGGTGACGAGGGCGGCCAGGACGCGGCCGCGGTAAACGGTCACGGCGTTGACGGTGCGGTCGTCATGGCGGTACCCGCCGACGGGCGGGATCTCGAAGCGCCACGCCGGCTCGCGGTCGCCCCCCGGCGCGGACGCGTCCGCCGCGTCGAGCGGGTAGGCCGACACGCCGCGGTCCGTCGCGAGGTAGCAGAAGCCCTCGGCGACGGCGGGAAAGAGGGAGGGGGGGAGGGCCACCTCGGTGGGGAAGGCGGACGGCTCCTCGAAGAACCCTTCCAGCCAGCCCGGCGTGACGGGGATGACCGCCAGACGGCGGAGGGGCTTGGTCACGGGGTGCATCGGGCGGAGGTGGGAGGCGTCTCCGCCGTACTGCGTCCAGCCGGGGGGGACCCCGCCGGGGGCGGAGGCGGACGGCCCGGGGGCGGGCGGGAGGAGCCCGAGTTGCCCGCTTGCGAAGGCGGCAAGCCCCGTCTCGCGGCCCGCGATGCGCACGCGCGCCTCCCGGAGCGCCTCGTCCCGGCCGATGCGGTCCACCAGCGCGGAGAGGCGGCCGCGGTCGCGCGCGGCGGCGAGGGCGGTGATTAGCCGCGCTGCGCCGACGGGCGGGACGATGCCGGGGGCCAGGCGCGGGAACCGGTCGGCGAGCGCGGCGGCCTCCGCGGGGCGCGCCCGCCCCGTGACGCGCCACACAATGGGCCGGTCGAACAGAACGGCCCACAGATCGGCTCTGGCCTGCGCATCTTGGGCATCCTCCTCGGCCCAAGGGCCGCTCAGCGTGATTGTCTGGGTCAAAGGCGGCGCGCCGGGCC
>CAYUME010000923.1:0-2141 GCA_964445475.1 uncultured Planctomycetia bacterium | reverse complement strand
TTCGAGAAGTCGAAATCCCCCCCCAGGACGAGGCCGGCGAACTCCACCGTGAGGGAGGCGGAACCGCCCTCCGTCGGCCGCAGGGCGCTGTCGCGGAAGTCGAGCAGGAGGTGGGGGATGACCGAGCGGATCTGGTTCAGCCCCTCGACCGCGAAGACGTCGGCGGGGGCGTCGGACTCGACGTCGGTGATGTCGATGTTCTCGATGCGGGTCCCGAGTCCGATCTTGAGTCGCCCGTCGTAGAAGCGCCGGTCGAGGCCGACCTTGGCCCCCAGGCGGTCCTCGAGGTAGCCGAAGGAGCGGTGGACGAGGGTGCGGTAGAAGCGGGTGGAAAAGCCGTAGGGCTCGCCGAAGGTGTACGGCTCGTAGAAGGAAAGGATGGCGCTGCTGCGCTCGGTGCCGGGCATGAAGTCGATCGAGAGGGTCTGCCCGCCGCCGGAGAAGGCCTCGCCCGACAGGATCTCGGAGAAGCTCGACGGGGGGTTCGCGATGTCGAAGTTCCGCTGGGTGAACCCGATGTGGCCCACGATGCCGGCCGAGGAGCTGTAGCCCGCGGCGAAGCGGATGCTGCCGGTGGGGATCTCGACGACGTCGAGGACGAGCGTCCGGCGGTCGGGGGCGCTGCCGGGGTCCTCGCGGTACGTGACCCGCTCGAAGTACTGGAGGTCGCGCAGGCGGCGGATGCCGCGCTCGAGGGCAACCTTGTTGTACTCCTCGCCGGGGCCGATGGCCAGCGCCCGCCGGATCACGTCGTCCCGCGTCTTCGTGTTCCCCTGGATCACGAGCCGGTCGAGATAGACCTTGCCGAACTCCTTGATGTCGAAGACGAGGTCGACCGCGGGGGCGTCCTTCGCGTAGACGCGCTGGACGTCGACCTCGGCGAGGATGTAGGCGCGCTCGCGGTACTTGTCGAGCAGGGCCTTCACGCTCGCCGAGAGCTCGCGCTCGGTGAACGGACCGCCGGGCTGGAGCGCCACCGCCTCCAGCAGCTCCCCGGACGTGAAAAGGACGTTCCCCCGCGCGGCGAGAGTGCGGACGCGATAGGACGGCCCCTCCGCGATCCGGAAGACGGGGGTCACCTCCGACTTGTCCGCCGAGAAGACGAGGTCGGCCAGCGTCACCTCCGCGTCCAGCCAGCCCTCGAGCCGGTACCAGGCCTTCAGACGCTCCACGTCCAGCCGGGCCTCGCGCTCGACGAAGTCGGTGGAGGAGAACCAGCCCCATGGCCAGCCGGGCGGCCGCATGCGGACCTGGTCCCACAGCACGCCCGTATCGGCCTCGCGGACGCCGGCGAAACGGACGTCCGCCACGACGACGCGGGGGCCTTCCGCCACGGCGTACCGCACGGCGACGCCGTCCGGGGCGGCCTCGGGCGGCAGCACGGCGACGTCGACGAAGTGGTGCCCCTTCTCGCGGTAGATCTCCCGCAGCGTCTCCACGTCCCGCTTCGCCTTGGCCGGGTCGTAGTAGTCGCCCGCCTTGATCCGGAGGGCGTCCTGGAGGACGCGCACGTCCTGCGTCTTGACGCCCGCCAGGCGCACCTCGGCGACCCGGTCGTTCTCCACGACGGTGAAGACGAGGGCCACGCCGCCGCCGGGAAGCGTGTCGACCTTGTGCTCGATGTGGGAGAAGAGGCCCCGCTGGATGAGGCGGTGGACGTCCTCGGAGAGGACCTGCTTGTCGTACGTCCGCCCCTCGCGGGACTCGAGGAGGGCCTTGACGCGGGCCTCGGGCTGGAGGCGGAGGCCGCGGATCTCCACCCGCAGGATCCGCTCGCCCCCCGCGGGGGGCGCCACGGCCTGCGCCCGGACCGGGGGCGCCGTAGCGGGGATGACGGCCAACGCCAGGAACAGCCCGGCAACCGACGCCGCCCGCGCGGGGAACCAGGTAGGACGAGCCGACACGAGGGGGATCCCGCCAAGGGGAAACCAAAGCGGGGACTATAGCAGAAGGGGAAGGGGAAGTCTATGGAGGGACGCGAGACCCGCAGGGCGTGGGAAAAGCCATTTCCACGGGCCGTTTGATCCGCGGGCCCTCCGCTCCATGTCATCCGCGTGATCTGCGGGCCCTCCGCTCCGCGTGATCTGCGTGATCTGCGGGCCCTCCGCTCCGCGTCATCCGCGTGATCTGCGGGCCCTCCG
>CAYUME010000922.1:0-2142 GCA_964445475.1 uncultured Planctomycetia bacterium | reverse complement strand
ACCTTGGTGTCACTCGAGGAGCCAGCCCGCCTGTACGGCGAGGCCCTGGTCACCGAACTGCCCGACGACGTCTATCTCCGGGACGTCGCCGTCGGATCCGAGGTCAGCACGGGGGTGGCCACCATCGAGATCACCCCCTTCGGGTCCACCCGCACCCACTACATCCACCTCTCCGACGAGGACCGCAACCGCCAGACCACCGTCAAGTTCAACGGGCTCACCGGGAACGTGACCTTCTACGAGGGGTACCAGCAGCCGATCGAGTCCATGATGGAAGCGGATTGATGATCCCCGCCGACCCCTGCATCCCGGATGCCGGATGGAGGCCCGCCTTCGGGCGGGGCGGCTTCACGCTGGTCGAAGTCCTCGTGGCGGTGGCCATCCTCGGCATCTCCCTGCTGGCGATCATCGTCCTGCGCAACGAGTGCGTCGCGGACGTCCACCGTGTCGTGGATGCCAACGACGCCTGGGTGTTGGGGACGCTGGCCCTGGGGGCGGTCCAGACGGCCGAGGTCCTCGACGAGGGGGCCGACGGAGGGATCTTCGACGAGTTTCCGCAGTACCGCTGGTCGGTGGTGAAGACGCCGGTCGAGGTCGACATCGCGCCCGAGTATTTCCCGGGCAAGGAACGGTCTGCCATCCCCTTCAAGCCGAAGGAGATCCTCCGGATCGAGCTGGTCATCAGCCTGGACGATCCGGCGCCGGACAGGCCGCCGGAACTGATGCGAGTCGTCACGTACGCACAGAAGCGCGTCCCGAAGCCGTGAGGGGCCCGGGGTCCCGGTGCTGAGGTCCTGGACCGAGCCCGGGATGCAGAGGGCGTGCGTGTGGGGGGAGTCATGAGACGACAGACGCGGACACCCCGTGATCGTGGACCCGGGACCCGGGTCCGGGCCGGTTTCACCCTGCTGGAGATCCTGCTGGCGGTCGTCATCCTCACGCTGCTCCTGGGCGCCGTCTACGCGGTACTGATCGGGACGGTGCAGGCGGTGGAGCGGGTGGAGTACGTGACGCAGCGGGCGGAGATCGGGCCGGGGATCCTGCGGGTGGTCGCGCGGGACTTCGAGCACGCCGTGATGCCGGGCGGGCTGGCGCCGGGGGCCTTCCGGGCGAAGAGCCAGGACTACGGCGGGTTCAGCCTCGACCAGGTGGACTTCGTGGCGAACGTCCCGGCGCTCGGCCCGATCGGGGGCGTCGGCCCCCCCCGCCCGTCGCCGATGAACGAGGTCGGATACCGCCTCGAGCCCAACCCCTTCGCCCCCGGCCTCTTCACGCTCTTCCGCCGGGAAGGGTGGTTCGTCGACGGCGACCCGCTCGCCGGCGGGATGCTCTACGAGGTCTACGACCGGGTCCGGTCCTTCAGCCTCGAGTACTTCGACGGCAAGGAGTGGAAGGAGGCGTGGACGAGCGCGGAGGCGGGGGGGCTGCCGAGGGCCGTGCGCATCGGGCTCGGGGTCGAGATCGGGACGGAGGACGCGTCGCGGGCGGAGGGGGAGCAGGCGAACGTGCGGCTGATGAACTACCTGATTATCGTGATGATCCCGCGGTAGGGGAGCGTGGAGCAGGCTGGCCGGGCTACACGCGGACTGCGTGACAGCGGACGACGTGCCCGGCTTCCGGTTCGGCCGCCTTCGGTGACTCCGAGGCGCATCGCGCGAGGATCCCGAGTCGTTTCGCCGCCGGGCACCGGGGGTGGAAGCGGCAGCCGGCCGGGGGGTCGAGCGGCGTCGGCACGTCCCCCTCCAGCAGGATCCGCGTCCGCTTCCGTTCCGGGTCCATCACCGGCACGGCGGCGAGCAGCGCCTGCGTATAGGGATGGAGCGGGCTCTTGAAGAGCGACGCCGTCGGCGCCGTCTCCACGATCTCCCCGAGGTACATCACGGCCACCCGGTCGCAGAGGTACTCGACCACCGAGAGGTCGTGCGAGATGAAGAGGTAGGCGAGGTGCAGCTTTGCCCGCAGCTCGGTGAGGAGGTTGACGATCTGGGCCTGGATGGAGACGTCGAGTGCGGAGACGGGCTCGTCGCAGACGATGAACTTCGGGCTGAGGGCCAGCGCCCGGGCGACGCCGATGCGCTGGCGCTGGCCGCCGCTGAACTCGTGGGGGTAGCGGTTGACGTGCTCGGGGGCGAGGCCGACCTG
>CAYUME010000921.1:0-2161 GCA_964445475.1 uncultured Planctomycetia bacterium | reverse complement strand
TTCCCCGTGGGGCCCCCCAGCGTGCCCCACGGACGACACACCACGCTTTTCACCCCGCGCAGGCGAGGGTGGATCCCCCGTCCGGCGTCTCGAAGGCGAACTGCAGCCACAAGGGCGCGTTCCGGACCTCGACGATTGCCCCCCGCGCCTTCGCGTCCCGCAGCTTGTTGAGCAGGATGTCGAAGAGCTCCGCGGTGGGGGGCGTGTCCGGCTCGAACTCCAGAGCCAGCGTCCCCCCGGCGTTCAGCGCCCGCTCGATCTGGTACCCCACCGTCCAGGCCTCCTCTTCCGATCGCCCGGTCCCGACGTGAATCGCGGCGGCGTCCATGGGCACCTCCCTGTCCTAAAACAGCACCGTCGCCATAAAGGGGTATCGACCGGGGACGGGGATTGACTGCAATCAAATATTGGGGGAACGGCCCGGGATGGCGGAGACTACTTCACCTCCAGCACCGCCACGTCCTCCCCCGCCAGCGTCAGCGTCGCCCGGCCCCCCGCCCACGCGACGGGCGAACCGGAGACCAGGTCCCTGTCGCCGGCAGGCGCGAGCCCCTCCAGCCGCACTGTCACCGTCTTCCGGTCGGAGGCCTCGTTGAAGACGGTCAGGCAGGCGCGCCCCCACCGCTCGACGTGGACCGCCGGGTCGTCGCTTCGCGCCAGCGTCACCGGCTGCCAGCCCGCCTCGGCCACGCGCCGGCAGAGGGGGACGTACTTCGCGAAGAGCGGCCGGTCCCGGTCGTAGAGGTCCCGGCGCGTGAAGTAGTGCCCCTCCGAGGCGTTGTGGCTGAAGAAGCCCGGGAACATCCCGTAGGCCAGGGAGCGCTTCATGTACCGCTCCACGAGCGCGTGCGGGAACCGGTCGAAGTCCGTGTTCATCAGGAAGCAGTACGGCTTCGGCCCGCAGAGGGCCCGTCGCCAGATCAGGTCCCGGTCGGTCATCGGCCGCCACTGCCCGCCCGGGTTCCAGTCCGTCTCCGTCCCCATCACGTCCAGGAAGGGCGCCAGCCAGCAGAGGGCGTGCGGCGTGCCGTTGGCCATCATCCGCTTCCCCATCGCGTGAACGTCCTTCTCCAGCCCCCGCACGTAATCGTAGGCGACCAGCCCCCGGTAGACGCAGGGGCGGCGCGAATCGGCCGCGAAGGCGAGCGGCGCCCCGGCCCCGGCGAAGTGGTCCCGCCGGAAGTCCAGTTCGTCCGTCACGTACCCCTCGCTGGAGTCGACGTACTCGCCGTCGAGGTCGCCCTTCCGGCCGGGGCCGTAGAGGCGCTCCTTCAGCGCCGCGTTCCATTTGTTGCCGAAATCGGTGACCTCGCCGGGGACGCCGGGCGAGGAGTTCATCGACCAGACGGCGCCGTCGCACCAGGGGGTGTCGAGCAGCCGGGCCGGGAAGGCGCCGCGCTCGTCGTGGAATCCGCTCGTCAGGAGCGCCCGCGCGCTCCGGTCCCCCTGCCCCGCAAGCCGCTTCGCCTCCGCGAGCGCCGCCGCCATCGTCCGCGGCGTCCCCTTCGGCATCTTCATCCACCACGTCATCGGCTCGGTGTAGCGGAAGGTGACGATGCCGTGGGCGTCGTCCCAGGACACGTCGTTGTCCCCCTCCTTGAACGCGAAGCCGAAGTCCTCCCATCCCGAGACCTCGCTGATCTTCGCGAAGGGCATCCAGAGCCCCTGCCGCGGCGTCCGGCTCCGGTAGTGGTCCGGAAAGAGCTCGTAGAGCGCCGCGACGGCCCCGCGCATCCCCCACGAGGCGTCGAAGGGAAAGGCGCAGAAGGCAACCTCGGCGGCGCTCCGCTCCGGGGCGAAGCCGAGGTCGTAGGCGACGGTGAGCTCGCGGAAGGCGGCGCTGTAGCCTGCGCGGAAGCAGGCTGCGGCATCCAGGTCGACGGCGACCGCCCGGCCCTCCGCCCCGCGCCCCACGGCCGCCAGGGGCCACCGGCCGAGCCGCCCGCCAGCGCCCGCGGCGGTGCGGACCGTGTCCGCGTACTCCCGCGGCGACTCCGCCGGCTCGTCCCGGCGCGGGTCGGCCAGCCAGCGCCAGGCCCCGTCCGGGACGCGCGCCGTCCAGACGTGCGTCACCGCGCGATCCGTCCATGTAGAGTCGGCCAGACGCGCCCGGTGGAAGGACGCGCCTCCGCGGATCCGCGTCACGACGGCCAGCGTCCTA
>CAYUME010000920.1:0-2175 GCA_964445475.1 uncultured Planctomycetia bacterium | reverse complement strand
CTGGCGCTCGCCGCCCTCCTCGCGCCGCCCGCGGCGGCCCAGTCGGTCCCCGCACCCCAGCCGGAATGGATCTCCTTCCAGGGCCGGATCACCGACGCCGCGGGGAATCCCGTGCCGGACGGGAGCCTTCAGATGACGTTCGCCATCTACGACACCGACACGGGCGGGACGCCGCTCTGGACGGAGACCCGGACGGTCGTCGTCAACGCCGGGCTCTACAGCGTGCAGCTCGGCTCGATCAACGACTTCTCCTCGCTCTCCCTGGACATGACCCACGGCCGCTGGCTGGGCGTGACGGCCGGCGAAGACGACGAGATGGCCCCGCGCTACCCGCTCACCGGCGTCCCGTACGCGCGACTCGCGCTGGGGGCGGAGAACGCGGTGTTGTTCGACGGGCTGCCCTCCTCGGCCTTTGCGGCGTCGTCGCACGTCCATGCCGCAACGCACATCACGAGCGGGATCCTTTCCTCCACACGCGGCGGCACGGGGGTCTCCGGCTCGGGCGGCGCGGCGCATTTCCTGCGCGCCGACGGAGGCGGGGGCTGGACGAGCGGCCCGATCCTGACCGGCGACCTCCCGGGCGGGCCGTATCTCGCCAAGGACGCCGCCGATACGAGCGCGTCCATCGCCGCCGGGAACCTGTACCTCTTCACCAGCAACGCCACGACGGGCCCGTCGGGTGCCCTCAAGGGTGTCGCCGGGGCCGCCGCGGCCGCCCAGGGAACCTTCTTCGGCCTCTGGGGCGAGGTGAGCACGGGCGACAACGACGCCGATGGCAGCCCCGTCTCCAGCTACGGTGTCCGGGGCTATTCGTCCGCCGTCTCGCAGATCGGCGGCGGCCTGACCCAGAGCGCGGGCGTCTTCGGGGAGATGTGGGGCTCGTCCGACCAGGGCCTCACCTACGCCTACGGCGTCTGGGGGCGCGCCTTCGGCGCCCAAGACATCGAGAACTACGGCGTCCGGGGCGACGCCGCGGGGCTCTCCAACTATACGAATTACGGCGTGTATGGCTCTGCCAGCGGGGCCGCCATCAACTGGGCCGGCTTCTTCGCGGGCAACCTGCGCGTGACAGGCGACACGCACCTCGCATCGGTCGTCAGCGGGACGTGGGCTGCCACGCCGGTCGCGGCCGCCTACGGCGGCACCGGCCTGACCGGCTCGACCGATGCGAGCCACTTCCTCCGCGCCGACGGGTCCGGCGGCTGGGCCAGCGCGCCGCTCCTGGCTGCCGACCTCCCGGCGGGCTCCTCGAGCTATCTCGCCCGGAACGCCGCCGACACGAGCGCCGCGGCGGCGGACGGCACGTTCCTCTACGCCGTGACCAACAGCTCGGCGGTCGCGGGCAGCGGCGCCCTGAGCGCGACCGCCGGGCCGACCACGGCCGCCACCGGCTCCTTTTGGGGCCTGCGCGGCGAGTCCGCCGTATCGGACAACACGAGCGAAGGCAACAACGTGACGAATTACGGCGTGCAGGGCATCGCCCAGTCGGGCGCCGCCGGCGGCATGAACACGAACTACGGCGTCCGAGGAGAGTCCATCGGGGACACGGCCTTCAACTACGGGCTCTACGGCGATGCCACCGGGACCGGGGGGGGAGCCAACAACTATGGCGCACGCGTGAACGCCACGGGGACCGACGCGATCAACTACGGCCTCTACGCCGCCGCCAGCGGCGGCGTCACCAACTGGGCGGGGTATTTCAACGGGGACGTCTACGTGCAAGGCAACCTGAGCTCCTCCGGGAATGCAAGCCTCTCCGGGAACCTCTCCGCCTCCGGCAACGTCACGCTCGGCAACGCCACGTCGGACACCGTGACCGTGACCGGCACGCTCCAGGGCGATTCCCCGCTCGTCTTCGAGGGCACCCCTGACACCCACCAGCTGACCCTCGCCGTCGCCGCGCTCACGGCCGACCGGACGATCACGCTCCCCGACGCGACCGGCACCGTCATCACCACGGGCAACCTTTCCGACATCACGGCGGTCGGGACGGTCGCGAGCGGGACGTGGAACGGCGCCGCGATCGGCGTGGGGTACGGCGGGACCGGCGCGAGCTCCGCCGGCGCCGCCGGCTCGGTCGCCTACAGCACGGGAGCCGCCTACGCCTTCTCCGCCGCCGGCACGTCCGGCCAGGTCCTCAAGAGCGGCGGGTCGGGCGCGCCGACCTGGGGCAGC
>CAYUME010000919.1:0-2178 GCA_964445475.1 uncultured Planctomycetia bacterium | reverse complement strand
GCGCCGAACGCCGTTCTGCACGCCGCGGGGCTGGTCGCGGGGGACCGGCCGTCCTCGGCTTGGCTGGTCGTGGCGCACACCTGCGGCGCGACGGCGGCGGTCTTTGTCGACAAGGCCAGCCCGATGCCCGCGGCGGAGGTGGAGCAGGCCTTCCGCAAGGAGGCGGAGTTCCAGGGGAGCCCGGTCTACCGCATCCTTCCGCGGGAGGAGCTGGACGGGCTGGGCGCGATGCCGGGCGCGGTCTTCGGGCTCGAGGCCGAGCCGGGCTGGTCCTTCACGGACGACATGCGGTCGAAGACGCCCTTCCTCCTGCGGGTCGGCAAGACGAAGGGGACGGACGGCAACCGGTCGACGCGCCCCGGGATGGACGCGGGGCTCCTCCTGCGGGGGCGGGGCGCGAAGGCCGGCGGGATCCTCTCTCGGGCGAGGCTCGTGGACGTGGCCCCGACGGTCGCGAAGCTGATGGGGCTGTCGATGCCGGAGACGGAGGGGCGGGTACTGGTGGAACTGCTGGCGGAGTGAACGCTCATTTCAGGCCGTGTTGCGTCTCGCAGGTGTCTCCCGAAGCCGGTTCGCGCCCGCCCCATCCCCTGATGGGGGCGGCGTGTCGAATGAGGTGGGGAGGATACGCCTTCGCAAAGGCTCGGGCGGACATGCGGGCCGGGCTGGACCTCGTCTGTCACCCGCCGACCGGAAGCCCCACCTTTAGGCGGGACGGCATCAGGCCACCGGCGGCGCGGGGGGCGTAGCGCCGCTGTCGCCTGCCGGCGGTGTCGATGCCGTCGGCTTCTCCCCCTCCGCATCGTCCTTCACCCAGTTCGCATGTTTATCCTCCCCGGGCGTCTCCGCCTCCCCGCGTTTCGGGAACAGGAGGGAGGCGAGGACGGAGAGGCCGAGGATGCCGCCGACGACGGCGAGCGAGGCCCCGACGGGGATATCGACGGCCCCCGCGACGGACTCCGGCAGCAGGCCCTGCGCCGCGGCCTCGTGGAGGATCATCTTCACGCCGATGAAGATCAGCACGATCGCCAGCCCCGGCTTGAGGAAACGGAGCCCCTTCATCATGCCCGCCAGCACGAAGTAGAGGGCGCGCAGGCCCAGGATGGCGAAGATGTTCGATGTCAGGACCACGAACGTGTCCCGCGAGACGGCGAGGCAGGCGGGGATGGAGTCGACGGCGAAGACGAGGTCGGTCGCCTCGACCATGACGAGGCAGAGCAGCAGCGGGGTGGCCAGCCGGCGACCGTTCTCGAGCACGAAGAATCGCTGCTCGTGATAGACCGGCGTGACGGGGATCGTGCGGCGGGCGATCCGGAAGGCGAGGGTCTTCTCGGGGTCGTAGGACTCTTCGGGCATGACGAGGAGCTTGACGCCGGTGAAGAGCAGGATCGCGCCGAAGACGTAGAGGAGCCAGGCGAAGGCGTGGATCAGCTCGACGCCGGCGACGATGAGGACGCCGCGCATGACGAAAGCGCCGAGGATGCCCCAGAAGAGGACGCGCGGCTGGTACCGCTCCTTCACGCCGAAATAGCGGAAGATGACGAGGAAGATGAAGAGGTTGTCGACCGAGAGGGCCTTCTCGAGGAGGTAGGCGGTGGTGAACTCGAGGGCCCGGTCTTTCCCCTTCCAGTAATAGACGGCGACGTTGAAGAGGAGGGCCAGCGCGATCCAGACGACGCTCCAGATCACGGCCTCCTTCAGGCGCCGCTCGTGGGGGATGCGCTCGAAGAGGACGAGGTCGAGGACGAGCATGGCGAGGACGATGCCGCCGAAGACGAACCACGCCCACAGGGGGGTGGGGGATTCGGCGGCGACGGGCAGGGCGGTGGCGAGCATGCGGACTCCTTGATCCTGGTTCCGAGTTCAGGAGGGGTCGCGGAGACGCGATCCGGCAGGTCAGGCTGCGGCATCGCGACGGCGCAGCGCCAGGCGGGCGCCTGCCGCCAGGAGGTAGACCAGAATCCCCATCACGACGAGCGTGGCGACCAGCAGGGTGGCGTTCTCCTCCGGCGCCGCCAGGTACTTTCTCAGGAGCTGGACCAGGCTGGCCACGGTCGTGACGAGCATGAGGACGGCGGGGATGGCCGCGAAGAGGAAGCGGCGGCCCTGGCGGATGAGCCAGACGGAGGCCAGGAAGAGTACCATGGCTGCGAGGAGCGGGTTGCAGGTGGCGAATAT
>CAYUME010000918.1:0-2180 GCA_964445475.1 uncultured Planctomycetia bacterium | reverse complement strand
CGGGGCCGTCCCGTCGCGGGCGGGGTCCCGCACCGCCTCCGACCCCGGCGTCGCCGGCATCCCGCCGGGAGGCGGCGCGTTGAGCGCGCCGATCAAGGCCAGGATGATCCCGAACAGGACGCCGCCGGCCACGGCCATCGCGGCGCCCAGCGGGCGGAGCAGGACGACGGATCGGGAGCCGTCGGATCCTTCGGTCATGTCCACGGGAGGTCCCGGATCCTGGACTCGTCAAAGGGGGGGATTCTACCGGAGAAGCGGAGGCACGACAAGCCGGCCAACGCGATATAATCGAAGGATGCCGTGGATCCGAAATCCGTCCCGGCTGCCGGCCCTGGTCGCGACGGCCTCCCAGGCCGCCGCGACCTTACGTCGCCCCCTCCGGCAACGACGCCGCGGGCGACGGCACCGCGCAACTGGACATCAACACGGTCACCGGCGTGACTGGGGGCGTTCGAGCTCGCGTCGAAAAGCGTTAAATGCCAAAACACGGATGACACGGGGAGAAATGCCCACGGAGTGCACGAACCCTTCGTGTCCTTCGCGGCCTATCGATCCAGATACGCCCGCAACGCCCGCCCCAGATCCGCGCCGAACGCCCGCGCGCTGTCGGCGTTCACCTCGCACCCGTTGGCGTTCGCGTACGGGATCTCGATCGTCGACGCCGCCCGGACGCCCGGGAGCCCGACCGTCCACCCCTTGCAGCTCAGGAGCCGCGGGTCCTTCGTCCCCGTATTCCAGGCCTTCCCGAAGGGCAGGTTGTCGCCGGCCTTGTAGACGACCGGACCCGTCCGGGCCTTCTCCAGGATCGCCGCCAGTTCCGCCACCCGGGCCTCGTTCTCCGCCTCCGGCCCCCCGACGAAGTAGATCACCTCGTTGTGCGACCCGCGGATCCAGGGACAGTGGAGGTCCAGCGCGACCCGGAGCGTCCCGCCCGACCAGGCCGGGACGCGCGCCTTGAGCGCCTTCACCTCCGGGTAGAGCTCCTGGACGTAGTCCCGGTTGTGGTCGTGCGGCTTCCGGTTTTTCCCCTGGTCCCCCTCCTCCACGCCGTCCTTGTCCATGAAGGGGACGGCCAGGATCTCGACGTGGCGGCGCAGCCACGCCCCCGCGTCGGCGTCCGCGAGGACGAAGTCCAGCAGGCCTTCCATCGCGTAGCTCGCCATCGACTCGCAGCAATGGTGCCGGGCGGTCAGGAGCACGCGGTGCTCGGGCTCGCCGTCGAGCCGGCCGGCGCGGAGCATCTCGACGCCGCGGCCCTTCCGGCTTTGGCAGAGCGTCTCGACTCTCAGGGCGGGGGCGTTCGCGTGCCGCGCCAGGAAGGCCTTCAGGTGGGACTCCAGGTACGGCATGGTGAAAGAGAACCGGACGTCGTCCGCGGCGTGGGGGAACGCATAGCGGAAGGAGGCCCCCTGGCAGGCGGCGGCGCCGAGCCACGACCACGTCGCCCCGCCGTCGGGGCTGACGGCCGGCCCGCGGACGCCGATCACGTTGCCCTTCGTGAAGCGGAAGGTCAAGGTGCGCCCCGCCGCCCCGCGGACACGGAAGTGCCAGTAGAACCAGTCCCCCGCCGTGTCGCGCAGGTCCTGCCGGATGAAGACGGTGTCGCCCTCGATCTTCTCGAGGAGGACGTTGCCGCCGGGGATGCCGGCGTCGACGGCAAGGGCCGCATCGGCGGCCGCGGCCGGGCGGAGGCCACCGGCCAGGAGCCCGCAGAACGCGACCGCGCGAGCCAGCCGTGGGAGGATCATGTCGGGCTCCTGGAAAGGATCGGCTCAACCCCGGCGGCACGACATCGCCTCCGCCGGATTTGTATGGTGGCCACGATACGAAACGACACCGGGGCCCGGCGGAGACGGGACGCTCAACGGACGTAGGCGAATCCCGTCGCCACGACGAAATTGTAGTATTTCGGCTGCGCCTCGACGGGCGCGCCGTCCGCCGCCGCGACGGCCTTCCCGCCCCGCCAGAGCTCGAACCGCTGGGGGCCGGCCCTGAACGGAACCCGGTGGTGCTGAAGGCCCGGCGTGACCGGGATCGGCGCGGCCGCCGTCCCCCCCGTCGTCACGCGCAGCTCCGCGGCGGCGCTCGTCAGCGTCGTCACGTGCAGGACGTCCTCGACCGCCCCGGCCCGCGCCTCGACCGGCTTGTCGCCCGCGACCACGGCGTCCTTCGGGTGCGTG
>CAYUME010000917.1:0-2181 GCA_964445475.1 uncultured Planctomycetia bacterium | reverse complement strand
ATATGATTCCGGGCGGCCCTCATCGGATCGGCAGTGAGGGACCGCGACATCCGCAGCACAAGTAGCCAATTTGGCGATCCATCCTCGGGCTATTATTTCGCCTTCTCAAGCACCGCCGCGGCGTGCCGGGCGAAATGGCCCCGCAGGTCCTTCGTGTACTCCTCGAGGACCTTCCGGCCGAGCCCCTCGTGGTCGCCGCACCGGAAGAGCGCCCGGGCGAGGAAGAGCTCCCGCAGCCCCTCCGCCCGCTCGCCCGTCGACGTCCAGTTCATCCCCTTCGCCTCGTCGAGCACCGCGCCGATCGCGGGCATCGCCCTGCCGCGGATGCCCGGCCGCGCGATCACCTCGGCCAGCGCCGGCGCGGCCGCGGGGTCGCCGATCCGGTCGAGCGCCCACGCCAGCGCCCGGAAGTGCGAGAATTCCGTCCCCGCCTGGAGCAGCTTCAGCTTCGCCACGAGCGCCGGCGTCGCCTTCCGGTCCCCGATCCGCCCCAGGGCGTAGAAGACCGTGTCGAGCGGGCTCATGCTCGACCCGAACTGCCCCATGCCGACATAATGCCACCCCTTGTCGAGCCCCGGCGCCGCCTCGACGGCGGCCACGAGGACGTCCAGCCCGGAGGCGTCGCCCAGGATGGTCAGGAGCTGCGCGTAATGCAGCCGCGCCGCGTCGTCCTTCGCCCCGGCGAAGGCCTTCTTGACGTGCGGCAGCGCCTCCTTCGGGTTCGCGAGGATCACCGCCGTGTCCTTGTACTCGTCGGTCGGGTTGTTCACAGCCGCCGCCACGCGCTCCGCCGGCAGCGGGAAATTGTCCCTGTCCGTCAGGACCGACTCCTTGAGGTTGCCGATCTCGACGAGGTGGCGCTGGACGGCCTTGACATCGATCGCGCGCAGCGGGGCGCCCGCTTTCGCCGCCATCGCCGCGGCGACGCCCGCGGCATACCCGCCGTTCTGGAGGTCCGGCTGCATCCGGACGACCGGCAGCGCGTCGCGGTGGACGCTCATCCCGAGGCCGACGACGAGCAGCCCCTCGAGCCCCTTCGGGAGCATCGCCCGGTAGGGGACGTTCGTGGACATCCCCTTCTTGTGGGGGAAGTGGATCGTGAAGTAGGGCTCGACGGTGTAGCCGTGGGTGTCGAAGTTCGAGTAGGCCTGCAGGAGCGTGTCCGGGTGGGTCCGGTCGAGGACCTCGTCGAGGATGGTGATGGTGAAGTCGCCGACGATGCGGCGGCGCTCGCGGCTGTCGATGAGCGGCCCCTGGTCGAAGGCGCTCTTCGCCATCTGGCGGCCCGCGACGAAGAAGCGCCACATGTCGACGAGGTCGGTGTCGTCGACGAGCGAGTAGTCGGTGTTCGTGTAGTTCTTCCCGAGCTCGCGGGGGGGGAGGCCGACGCCCTGGAGGGCGACGTCCTCGGCGCCGGTCGTAACGGTCTCCGCGCCGGCGGCGGCGGCGACGTCGGCGTTGCCCGTGGCGTCGATGACGGCCTTCGCGAGGACGACGCCGCGCCCCTGGGGGGTGGCGACGATCGCGCCGCGGCCGCGGCCGCCCTCGACGTAGGCCCCGCCGCCCGCGGCGGCGAACCAGATCTCCGCGCCCGCCTTCCGCGCCTCGGACCGCCACCATTCCATCTTCTGCTCGATCTTCCAGCTGTTGCCGCCGGGGACCTCCCTCGTGAAGCCGACCTTGTTGCCCCAGTAGTAGGAGCTGATCATGCCGAGGGTGCCGACGCCGCCGAGGCCGCACTGGTACTCGACGAGCAGGGTCTTCGCGCCCTGCCGGGCGGCACCGATCGCGGCCGGGGCGCCGCTCGTCCCGCCGCCGACGACCACGACGTCGTAACGACCGAGGACCGGGAGGCCGCGGGCGGGCTGGGCGAGCGTCGCGGCCGCCTTCTGGAACTGCCGGACGCCCTCGAGCAGCTCCTTCGCGTCCCCTGCGCCGCCCGCGCCGGCCTTCCCGGCGACCTTCACGTCGCGCGGCGCGTCCAGGGCCTTCGCCTCCGCGGCCGCCGCGGCGCCGATCCGGGCACCGACCTCGATCAAGGCGGGCGGCTCGAGCAGCCGCTCCGCCTGCGCGCGCGGCAGGTCCGCGCAGCCGCCGAGGACGTAGAGGCGCTCCACGCCGGCGGGCTTGAAGGCGCCGAGGTCGACCGCCGCCGCGCCGGGCCACGCGCCCTCCGCCGCG
>CAYUME010000916.1:0-2182 GCA_964445475.1 uncultured Planctomycetia bacterium | reverse complement strand
GCGACGGCGGCCTGCGCGGCGGCCAGCGCCGCGTCGACGTCCGTGCCGGGGAGGCCCGCGATGGACGTCACGGCGGCCCACTTGAGGGCGCCGGTCCAGGGGAGCTGGAGCGCGGCGGCCGGGTCGGCCGTCGGCGCGGGGGCGTCGGCGGCTCGCGCCGCGCCGGGCAGCAGCAGCCAGCCGAGTCCGCCGGATGCGGCGGCGAGGAGGTCGCGGCGCGTCGTCATGTCGTCGCTCCTGACGGGTCGTCGATCAGCGTCCCAGGATCTTTCTCATGACCGTGTGCACCGCCAGCCCCGTCGGGCGGCGGGAGGCGATCCATCGTGTGGGAGGGCGCTCCGCGCCCGATCTCCCGCCGTTGCGCCCGGAGCGCGCTCCCACACGCGTGGGAGGGCGCTCCGCGCCCGATTTCAAGTTGTCACCGCCGTACGCGGGCACCCCAGTCAATAGCCGGCACCGCACCGGGGTTAGCGTCAGCCGGAAATGCGAGAAGGCGTGCGCGGCTGGCAGGAGTGCCGCACCCGCCGCGACCGCGAGCCCCGCCCGCTCGCGTGCCGCGCGCCGTGCCGCCGCGGCGACGGACTCCCCGCGACGCCGCTCCACCCAGGGCAGCTCCCAGAGCCCGCCGAGCAGCCCCACCGCCGGGCGCTGCACGACGAGGACACGCCCGTCCCGCTCGACAAGCGCGGCGACGCCCCGGCGGTGTGGGACCGCCTTTGCCGGCGGCCGCACGGGGAAGTCCTCCGGCCGGCCGCGCTTGAAGGCGCGGCACCAGCGCCGGATCGGGCACCGGCCGCACGCCGGCGCGCGCGGCGTGCAGATCAGCGCGCCGTGCTCCATCAAGGCCTGGTTGAAGTCGCCAGGCCGCCGTTTCGGCACGAGCGCCGCCGCGATCGACCAGAACCGATCCTTCGCCGCCGCCGAGGTCGGGTCGCCGCCGATCGCGAGGAGACGCGAAAGGATGCGGATGATGTTGCCATCCACGACGGGGTCGGGCTCACCGAAGGCGATGGAGCGGATGGCGCCAGCGGTGTAGCGGCCGATGCCGGGCAGGGCGAGGAGCGCCTCGCGGTCCCGCGGGAGGCGTCCGGCGTGGTCGCGCGCGACGGCCTTCGCGGCGGCGTGGAGGTTCCGCGCGCGCGAGTAGTAGCCGAGCCCTTCCCACATTTTCAGGACGCGCCCGAGCGGCGCGCGCGCGAGGCGGCGGACCGTCGGGAAGGCCGCGAGGAACCGGCGATAGTAGGGAATGACGGTGGCGACCTGGGTCTGCTGGAGCATGATCTCGCTCACCCAGATCCGGTAGGGGTCGCGCGTCCGGCGGAAGGGGAGGTCGCGGTGCCAGCGGTCGTAGTGCCGCAGCAGGGCGGCCTGCAAGGCGGCGGCGATCCGGGCTTCCATGTCTATAGGCACATTCGTCCTGGACACGTCGGCGGGGACTCCGATCGGGCGTGTTACCATATTACGTAAAGTAACATAACTCCCGGCTCAAGAAACAGGCACGGGGAGAAGGAGGAGGGGGTCTCTTCCATCCCGTCTTCGCGCCCCCGCCCCTCCGAGGGGCGGGGCTGTCGGCGGAGGGGAGGGCTCTGGGGGACACACGGTGCACATACTCATGCGCGTGCGTCCACGCTCATTTCCCCTGTCCGATGCAGTAGAGGTTCTTCATGCCGACGAGGAACAGGCGGCCCTGGGCGACGGCGGGCGAGGGGTGGTTACCGTCGCCGAGGTCGCTGACGCCCAGCACGCGGAATTCCGGGCCGGACTGGACCACGTAGCTTTTACCGCCGTTGGCGAAATAGAGGCGGCCGTTGCCGTCCACGATCGGGCTGGCCCACGTCGTCGAGATGCCGTCCAGCCGCTCCTCGTACACCTTCCTGCCCGTGGCCGCTTCCCAACACTTCAGGACGCCCGGGGCGGGCAGGCGGTACACGTGGGGGCCGACGATGACGGGCGAGCCGATCGCCTCGGAGATCTGGGGGCCGGTCCAGCGGACGTGCGTCGCGGAGACGTCGCCGGTGCCGCCGGGGTCCACGGCCACGCCCTTTCCGCCGCGCCCGCTGTCGAAGTAGACGATCCCCGACCCGTACGCCGGCGACGCCGCGTCCCCCGCCCCCCGGCACCACCAGAGCGGCTTGCCGCTGGCCGGATCCAGGCTGCGCAGCGCGTTGTTTGTCTCCCCCAT
>CAYUME010000915.1:0-2182 GCA_964445475.1 uncultured Planctomycetia bacterium | reverse complement strand
AGCGGCGGCTAAACCACTTCGTCCTGGACCTGCTGCAACATGGGCGTCGCGGCTTCCTGGAGGCCGTCGACAGAGATGTCACGCCGCAGATCCGGAAGGGGCTGGAGCAGGCCTGGACCGTCGAGACCATCGGGGGGGTGACGCTGCACCGGGTCCGGCTCCGCGCGCGCGACCTTGTGACGGCGGAGTCGCTGGACGCGTCCCTGGGGGCGCTTCCCCTCCCCCCCGGCGACCGGGCCCGCGTCGCGGAGGCCGCGCGGCGCCTGACGCTCGACCTCCACGTCGGGTTCCTCGGCGACTACCTGACGGTGGTCGTCGCCCCGGACGACCGCCTGGTCCGCCAGATCGTGGAGCGCTTCGAGGGGAAGACCGCCGAGACGCTGGCCGCCTCGGCCTCCTTCGCGCGGGTCCGGGCCGGCCTGTCGCCGGACGTGATCGGCCTCACGGTCTCGGACAGCCGTCGCAGCCTGGCCAAGTTCAAGGAGCTGCTCGGCCTGGTGCTGCAGGGCCTGGATCCGGACTTCCTTCTCCTGATGGGCGCCCCGCCCGAGATGGCGCCGCAGGTGGAGCGGTTGCGCCAGATGGCTGTCGTCGAGGGGGGGGTGGACGTCGTGAGGAACGAGGGCGTGGACCGGCTGGACCGGGGGATCCGCAGCGAGCGCCGCACCGAGTACGATCCGCCGCCGCCCCTCCCGTCCGGGCCCCTCGTCACGCCGGCCTTCGTTCCCGCCGAGGCGGCCGGCTACTATGCGGTCCAGAACGGTTCCTGGGACCCGCTCTGGGGGATGGTGATCAACCTCCTGGAGCAGCAGAAGACCCAGCTGGTCCTGGCCCGGGAGCAGGCGAAGGAGATCCCGGATCTGGCGGAGGACCTCCGCCGGCAGGAGCGGATGCTCGACCGGCTCCTCGCGCCGATCCGGGAGAAGCTGGTTCCGTCCCTCCGCGGCGAGATGGCCTTCGTGCTGGGCGGGACGGCGCCGCTGGCGGTCGCCGCCATGCCCGACCTGCAAGGGGTCCATGTCCCGACGGCCGCGGCCCTCGTGCAGGCCGAGGATCCGAAGGCGGTCATCGAGGGGTTCGGGGCGCTCGTGAGGGCCGCGGCGGAGATGCTGGTCGAGTCGGGCGTGACCGGGGGAGGGCCCTCCCCATTGCCCGTGGCCCTCGTCTCGCGGGGCGACGCGGGCCAGGAGGTGCACGCCCTCATCGTGCCTGGCCTGCTCGTCGAGGGGTTCGAGCCGCACCTGGCGGTCTGCGGGAAGACGCTGGTGATCTCCAGCTCCTTTGCCCTGACCCGGAAGATCCGCGCGGTTGCCGGGGGGCAGGCGGAAAGCCTCGTCTCGGGCACGGCCCACCGGGCGATGGAGGCCTTCCTCGACGCGCGGGCGTGGGAGGTCGAGTTCCTGGACGGCGCGCGCGTGAACGCGATGCTTCGGACGGTCGCGGACGGGATCCTGGGCGCGGTCGGGCGGGACGCGGGAGCGGCGGAGGACCTGGAGCAGGTGAAGCGATTCGTCCGTGAGATCCTCGCCGTCCTGGAGTGCTTCCGGGGACACGCCATGTGCCAGGTGCGCGAGGGGGCGGCGGACGTTCAGCGGGAATGGTTTCACGTCACGGACCGGGAGGCGGAATGACGGACGTGGCGGCCTTCCTGGTCCCGGGAGTCGTGCTGGCCGCCGCGGGCGGGCGGCTGGGGGTCGCACGGCTCGGCGTCCTGCTGGCGTCGGCGCTGCTCGGCGTCGCCGGGGCGTTCGTCCTGGGGCCGCGGGTGCACGCCGCGGGCGTCTTCGCGACCGGATGGAACACGTGGCTGGGCGTCGCGCTTGCCTGGGTGGCCGCGTACGTGGCGGTCGCGGTCCCCGCCGCGATCCTCCTGGGGCGGCGCGTCCGTCGTCCGCCTTCGCGACGGGGCCGGGGGGCCGGCGCCGTCGCGGGGATGCTCCTGGGAGGGTGCTCCGGCTGGCTGCTCTTCGCTCCGGGCGCGGAACGGCCGGACGGCCCAGTCGAATGGGTCCAGGCTCCCTTCGCCACCCTGCGCGCCCTCCGGATCCTTCGTTCCGTCTCGCCCGAGGAGGCGCAGTGGATTGTCGACCGGCCGGAGGTGAAGGCGGTCGCGGAAAGCGAGTCGCTCCGCCCGCTGTTGCGGGACGACGCGCTCGTGCGGCGCATGCAGGAAGCGTCCGAC
>CAYUME010000914.1:0-2184 GCA_964445475.1 uncultured Planctomycetia bacterium | reverse complement strand
GACGCGACCGGCGGGACGCTGAGCTTCAGCGACGGGAGCCGCATCGACGTCGCCGGCATCCCCGCGGACGGCGCGCCGAAGGAGGTGAAGTTTGAGAATAAAACCGTCACCTGGGTCAAGTTCCAGGTGACCGCCGGGAAGGGCCCCAACGTGGGCCTGTCGGAGATCGAGGTGTTCGGGCCGTAGGGCGAACGGGGCGGTTCGGCGCATCGTGTGGGATGGGACTTCCGCCTCGGCGGACACGGCGACTCCCGGGTCGGGGTCTCAGACCCCTCCCACCCGGGTGTCGGGCCTCATTCCGGGGTGTACATGGCGTAGTTGAGCGTGATGATCGTGCGGAGGTGCCAGGGCTGCTTCTGCGTGCCCAGGCGCAGCGACGGCGCTGTCACGAGGAGAAACGGGCGGTCCGTCAGCCATTCCCAGCGCTTCTCGTCGCCCTTCGAGGCCGTGAAGTTCCGCGCTTCGTCGACGTGGGCGTAGCCGGTGTCGAGCCGGCCCGTGAACGAGTCCGCATACGTGAATCGGAATCCCATCTCCCCGTCATCCACACGATCCTGGACGGATGTGATCGCGACGTAGTGCCCGTTGAGCCCCTTCCAGACGTGATCCCCTCCCTCCTTGGATTCCGGGGCGAACGAGCGGACGGACGTGACGACGGGCACGCCCTTCCGGATTGACGACGCCAGCAGTCGGTGGACGCGCCGGAGGTGGTCCTCCAGGGGCTCGTCGCGGTGCCGGTCGAGGTAGCTCCCCTCGAGCGGGGGCGCCTGCCGCTCCTTCAAGAGCGCGTTGACGCAGGCCGTCAGGTCCACCCACGTGATGCCGCGTTTCGGGTCGTAGGCCTTTTCGCCCGCGTAGGCGTCGGAGGGTGCCTGGCCGAACCGCCGGACGAGATCTCCGGCCTTCTCGAGAGGCGTATCCCCGGCGACGGACTGGAGGGCGCCCGCGTACGGAGCCTTGGCGCGGAGGAGGGCGTTCACGACGGCGCACGGGCCGCAGGCATTCTCGCCGAGTGTCGCCTGCGCGACGACCGGCGGCTCGGACTGTCCCGGCTCCGCGGCGGCGCGCGGGATGCCGGCCGTCAAGGCGAAGAGGCCGTTGAGGATAGCCCGGCGGCCGAGTCTCATCGCATCTCCTTGTGCTTTACGATGCGCCCGACGACGTGGACGGCGCTCCCGCGCGAGGCGCTAGTCGTCGCGCCAGAAATTCACGAAAAACGAGAGGCGATTCTCCTTCAGGGCGAGGCCCCTGAAACCGTGCCTATCGTAAGCTCCCACGAACTCGCGTACGGGGATGGTGCGGAGAAGTGTCCCGTCTTTCCCGTCGACCTCCACGACCGACACGCGGGCCCAGTCCCGGGCGAGCCCGTCTCCCTTGCTGTTGTCCTCGATCCGGACCGTGTATGTCCGGCCGCCGATCGAGATGTCCTTCCTCATGTCCTTCCACCGAAGATCGTCCTCTTCCGAGGCCAGCTTCTCCAGGAAAGTCACCTCCGCCTGGCCCGTGGTCAGGTCCACCCCGCACCGATAGGAAGCCACCCGCCGGGCCCCCAGCCGCGGCACGACGATCGCCCCCTTGTCTCCCGCGAACCGGAACGGCGCGCCATCGAGGATCTGGTCGCTGGTGACGGTGGGGCACCAGAACTTCTCGATGTGCCCGACGACGAGATCCGTGCCGGCGAAATGGTCGACGAAGGGGCGGCTCTTCGGGTTGTACATCGTGTCGGTCAGGTCCCGCACGAGCGCCACCTGCATCCCCTGCTTGACGAGCTGGCGGATGGCGAAGGGGCGGCCCAGCACGCACATGTTCGTGTGGACGCCCATCACGAGGACGTTCGTGATCCCGCGTTGCTTCATGAGGTGGAACGCTTCGGGCCCGTCGGCGATCCCGTCCCCCTGCTCGATCTTCAGCACGTCGATCTGGCGGCTCCAGGCCTTCCCCTGCCTGCACGGCGGGTCGTCGGCGCACCCGCCGTCGGCGTCGTCGATGGGGAGGGGGCCCTCGTGGGCGGGATCGAGCCTGCACCAGCCCTGGAGCGGCACGTCCGTCTGCACCTTCGGAGCGGCGAGGGCGAGCTTCCGGCCGGGATGGTCGGCGTAATAGCCCATCGTGTCGCTGGGGCAGTGGATGATAAGCGCTCCCTGGCGTCGGAGCGCGACGAGGAGGCTGTTCATGCGCGGCGCC
>CAYUME010000913.1:407-2187 GCA_964445475.1 uncultured Planctomycetia bacterium | reverse complement strand
CGCGGCCGGAGGCCAGGTCCATCGCGCCGACCTCGGCCTCGCCGCACGCGGCGCCGCAGGCCAGGGTGCCGCCCGCCACGGGCGCGCTGAGCCGCGGCGGCAGAGCGTCAGCCCGGACCTCGACCAGCGGGTGCGGCTTGGCGGGCAGAGGCGAGGCCTTCCAGATCACCCCCAGGCCGGCGGGCGCGTCGACCGCGCAGGACCCCGACCGGTCGGGGTCGTGCCGGAAGGTGGGCCAGTCCGCCGCCGTGTCGGCGGTCGACGGCGCCGCGGCGGGCTTGCCGGCCGCCTCGACCGGACGCGTGGCCGCAAACGCCCCGTCGGAAGGAGGCGTCGCGGCGCCGAGCGCCACGAAGCCGGGCACCTGGGCGGGCGCACACCGGCACCAGTTCTGCGCGACGAAGAGGCGGCCGTCGGCCGCCGCGCCGCCCTGGACGCACGAGCCGCGCACCCCGCCGGAGCGGTACCGCGCGCGGGTCTTGACGTCCACCCAGTCCCCGCCGCGCGGCGTCCCCCCGACGTCCCCGAGCAGCATCGGCGGCACGCACATCCCCGGCCGGATCCCCATCGGGTTGTCCCCGAGGATCTTCCCCGTCGCCGGCTCGTACCGCTTCGAGCCGTACCAGAGCGCGTCGCCGGCGAAGAGCGCCATCGGATGGCCGTCGCCGTCCGCCTCCCACCGCTTCTTCCCGTCCCCGAGCGAGAGCACGACGATCTGCCGGCAGCCCACGCCGGCCCCCTTGGAGCCGGCCTTGTGGCGGCCGAGGACGACGGTCTCGCGGCCGACGCAGACCAGGAACAGGTCCGCCGCGCCGCCGAGCTCCGCGTGGGGCGTGCGCCAGAGCTCCTTGCCGGTCTTCAGCGCCCGGGCGACGACCGCCTGCGCCTGCACGGGGTAGGCCCCCTGGACGAGATAGACCGCCTTCCCGTCCGACGCCAGGATCTGCTGGGCAACAGCCGGGTCCTGCCAGAGCCGCTTCCCGGTCGCGGGGTCGAAGGCCTCGACGGCCCCCTGGTCCGCGGCGGAGAAGCGGACGTCCCACAGGCTGCTCCCGGGCTTCGTCCCCGGGTCCCACATCTCCTTCCGCCCCATGTCCGCCCAGCCGGCCGCGACCGCGACGCCGTCCGCGAAGACGAGGCGCGCGGTCGGGAAGGCGACGGGGAGCTCGCGGGCGACGCTCCCGTCGGCGGCCGAGACCGCCACCAGCCCCTTCCCCTTCGGCGCCAGCACGAGCGTCCCGTCCGTGGCCAGCGGGAGGGCGTTGAGGGTGTTGAGGTCCGACTTCGGGTCTTCCGTCCCGAGCGCCAGCTTCCAGAGGGGCAGGCCGCTCGCCGCGCTGCGCCCCACCAGCCACTGCTGCTTGGCCGCCCGCGCCCCGGCGCCGGTCAGGAGGTTCTCCTCCTCCGTCATCCCGATGCTGAACACGCGGCCGTCGGCCGCGACGTACGACCGGACCGAGGCCCAGTGGACGATGTTGAGCGGCAGGCCGTCCTGCCAGCGGAGCCCGACGGGAAAGACGACGGGGTCGTCCGCGACGCGGTTGCCGTCCGGCCCGCCGAGCGGGTGGGACCACGGCCGCTTTTCGCGGCGGGGCTTGACGGCCTTCTCCCAGCGCCCGCCCTTCGTCTCCAGCCGGACGCCGCCCGGCGCGAGGACCCGGTCGACCTCGTCCGGCCCGATCCCGGCCTTCTTCAAGGCGGCGGCATCCTCGACCACGACGAGGTCGGCGAGATCCGGGACATAGGGCAGGGGCGGGGCGGCGAGGGTCTCGACCTGCGC
>CAYUME010000913.1:0-397 GCA_964445475.1 uncultured Planctomycetia bacterium | reverse complement strand
TGGCGCCGAGGCCGCGATAATGTTCGACCATGGTGATCGGCGCATTGGAGAAGAGTTCGAGATTGTTGTGCGGAAGGCGGCCGCGCTGGTGGATGACGGCAGTGCCCTTGGCCTGGATGCCGATGCCCACGCCAGAGCCTGCAAGCCGTGCAGCCGAGAGGCCAAGGAAGGATGTATCGGCGGTATGGCGGAAGCGCACGATGCGAGGATTGAGGCCGCGCTTCCGGATCGCGGTGCGCGCCCGCTCCGCCGCGGCGGCGTCGAGCGCCAGGCCGTGCACCAGCAGCCCGCCGGCGCCCGCCAGGTCGGCCGTCAGGGACGCGGACGACGACCCGCCGCAGCCGAGGTGGAGGCAGAGCCCCTGCCGGACGCCGGCCTGCTTGAGCAGGGGCTTGAC
>CAYUME010000912.1:0-2192 GCA_964445475.1 uncultured Planctomycetia bacterium | reverse complement strand
CTCTCCCGCGGCCTCTTCGCGCGCCTCGACGTCACTGGCGAGGCGGAGAACCTCCTCGCCATCAGCCGCAAGGGCCAGAACACGATGTTCAGCTCGGTCGAGGAGGACGAACTCCCCCCCCTCTGGGCGCTGCCGGGCGTCGCGGCGGGGGCGGGCGGGGAGCCGCTCGTCTCGCCCGAGCTGATGCACATGCCCTACGCCACGGTCGAGGGGATCGACGCGCCGCCGGCGCCTGTCGGCGTCCGCGGCGTGAAGCCCGTCGCCTATGCGGTGCACCGGTCGGTGCGGCTCACGGAAGGGCGCCTGCCCGAGGCGGACTTCGAGGTCCTCGCCGGCCGGCTGGCCCACGCCAAGCTCGGCGTCTCCCCGGCCCGGCTCGCCGTCGGCCGGTCGGTCCGATTCGAGGCCCGGACCTGGACGGTGGTCGGCTGCTTCGAGGCCGGCCGGGGGCTGATGGAGTCCGAGATCTGGGCGCGGGAGGAGGACCTGATGACGGTGCTCCGCCGCCGCTCGCACAGCCTCGTCGTGGTGCGCTTCGAGACGGCGGGGCAGGTGGACGCCGCGATGCCGGCGTTCGAGCGGTCCGGCGCGGCGGAGCGCTTCTTCAAGGCGTGGCCCGAGCAGGCCTACTACCGGGAGACGACCCGGACCCTCGCGTGGGTCTTCTGGCTCTCCGTCTTCATGGTGGCGGCGATCGGCGCGGCCGGCGCGCTGCTGGGGGTCAATACGATGTACACCGCGATCCTGCAGCGCCTGCGCGAGATCGCGACCCAGCGCGTCCTGGGCTTCAGCGGCCTCGACCTCGCGGGGTCGCTGCTCGTGGAGTCCCTGGCGATGGCCCTGGCGGGCGGCGCGCTCGGGGGCGCGCTGGGGCTCCTGCTCAACGGGATCCCCATGCGCCTCTCCCAGGGGGCTTTCTTCCTGCAGGTCGATGCGGTCGTCCTCGCGTCGGCCCTCGGCCTCTCGGTCCTCATCGGGGCGGCGGGCGCCCTCCTGCCCGCCTTCAAGGCCCTCCGCGTCCCGCCGGTCAGAGCCTTGAGCCATGAATAGCACGGGTCCCGCGGCAATCCCCTCCGCTCCTTTTCGTGGGGCCGTGCCGCCGGTCCTTCCCGCCCTCCTGTGGGTGCTGGCCTCCTGCGCCGGCAACGGCGCTTCGCCGGGACCGGATCCCGATGCGTCCGGCCCAGCCGCGGCGACGTCCCCGCCCTTCGCCAAGCCCGCCGCGCGCGCGGAGACCGGCCCGGAAGCCGGCTCGCTTTCGTCCGGCGACGCGCAGGATCCGGCTTTCGGCGAGGCGTTGCAGGAGGCCTGGTACCAGCACCCCCGCATGCGCGCCGCCCGGGCGCGCCTCCTCGCCGGCCACGGCTTCGAGCTTCAGGCCGATCTCTGGCCCAATCCCGTCCTGGGGGTCGGGGGGGTGCGCGAGCCGGGGGAGAAGCTCGCCTATCCCGTCACGCTCGCGCAGACCTTCGAGCTCGGCGGCAAGCGGGGGGCCCGCGTCTCCGCGGCCGCCGCCCGCACGTTCCTGGCCGAGACCGAGTGCCGCGAGGCCTGGGTGGCGGTGCGCGCGGACGTGAAGGCCGCGCTCGTCCGCCGGGCCTATGCGCGGGAGACCGTCCGCCTCCGGGAGGCGGTCCGCGACCTCGACGCGGAGGCGCAGGGCCTGGCGCGCAGCCTCGTCGACGCGGGGAAGGCGGCGGAGTCGCTCTGGGAGACGGCGCGCGAGCAGGCGGCGCGCTCCGCCGCGGGCGCGACCGCGGCGCGGGCCCTGCTCGAGGACACGGGGCGCCAGGTCGACGCGGCGCTCGGCCGCCCGCTCGCGGCGGGAGCACCCGCGGCCCCCGGCGCGTCCGAAGGCGCCGGCCTGGACGTGACGGGCCCCGCCGCCGGGGGCTTCGACCGCCTGCTCGCCCTCGCGGAGGCGCACAACCCGCTTCTCGCCACGGCCGCCGCCCGCGTCGCCCTTGCGGACGCCGAGGAGCAGCTGGCCCTGACCCGGCGGTGGTCCGACGCCACGCTTATCGTCGGCGTCACGCCGATCGACCGCGACGACGGCCGGTCGCGCGTGGGGTGGGGGGTCGGCCTTTCCGTCGGCCTGCCGGTCTGGGACCGCGGCCAGGGCGACGCGCAGGCGCGGGCGGAGCTCGCCCGCGCCGCGCGGGAGGACCGGGCGGACGCGGTTCGCCTCGTTG
>CAYUME010000911.1:624-2195 GCA_964445475.1 uncultured Planctomycetia bacterium | reverse complement strand
CGACCCCGCCGGCGCCGCCGATCTTCACGTCCGCCTCCGTTTGCGGATGGGCGTACGAGGCCTCGGGACACACGGCTCCAGGGAACGATCCGAGGGACAACGGTCGCGCCACCAAGCGGCCGTCTGCGCCAGCCCGTCCCGCAACCCGTATCGCGGGACCCAGCCCAGGGCGAGCAGGCGGCGGTTGTCCCCGACGAGCCGGGGGGGATCCCAGGGCCTTCGGCCGACGGCGCCGAACCGGAGAAGACCGGGGCGCCCGGTCACCCGGCCCACGACCTGCAGGATCGCGCGAATCGTCACCGGGCGAGCTGAACAGACGTTGAAGAGGCCGTCCGCCCGGCGGGCCGCCAACCGGAGGAGCGCGGAGGCCACGTCGTCGGCATGGAGGTAGTCGCGGACCTGGTCCCCCTGCGAGGCGCGGAACGGCCGCCCGCCATACAGGGAGAGCATCGCCGCGGGCACGACTCGCCGGGGATCCTCCGCCGGCCCGTAGAGCTGGAAGATCCGCGCCCACGCGAGCCGGGTGGCGCTGCCGCGGATCATCCGCCGGGCGATCTCGCCGAGGGCCAGTTTACAGGCGCCGTAGAGCGTCGCCGGACGGACAGGGGCATCCTCGCGCAACCGTCCCGAACGCGGCGCATACTCGGCGCACGTGCCGGCCATGACCACACTGCGGCACCTCCGGCGCACCAGCTCCTGCAGCAGCGCCAGGCTGCCGACCAGGCAGTCGACGTTTTCCGGCGCGTGCAGGTACCGGCCGGGCTCCGCGAACCAAGCGAGGTGGATGCACGCCGACGGCTTCCAGCGGGCGACCGCGACGCGGACGGAGGCGGGATGCGTCAGGTCGCCCCGGAGCCAGACCAGGCGGTCCGCCACATCGCGAAGGCGCCGGGGGGATGCGCCCGGACACGCGAGGACGGCCACCCGCCAGCCCGACGCCAGCGCCGCGCGCGTCACGCGGGAGCCGATGAAGCCGGTCGCGCCGGTCACGAGCAGGCGTCTCATGCATTGAAATCCCCGTACTGTCGGTCGCGCTCGCTCAGGATGCGCTCCCCGGCCGGCCAGACAAGCCCGAAGGCCGGGTCGTCCCAGCGCACGCCCCGCGCGCATTCCGGGTGGTGCGCCTCGGACATCTGGTAGAAGACCTCCGTGTCGTCCTCGAGCGTCTGGAAACCGTGCGCCACCCCCTCGGGGACGTACAGCATGCGACGGTTGTCCGCCGAGAGGGTCACCGCCTCCCAGCGCCGGTAGGCGGGGGACGCCGAACGGAGGTCCAGGATGACGTCATGGACCGACCCGCGCGTGCAGCGGACCAGCTTCACCTCGGGATGGGGGGGGGCCTGCCAGTGCAGGCCGCGCAGGGTCCCCTTCCTCCGGTTGTAGGAGAGGCTGCACTGGGCCAGCCGCGGGCAAAGCCCCTGCGTGCGAAACGCCTCCGCGCACCAGGTACGGGCGAAAAATCCCCGCTCCAATCCGGCCTCTTCATGGCCACCCTTTACAGCGAACTGGGCGAGACTGACAAGGCCCTCGAAATCCTGCAGAAACTGGAGCGCGATCCCGGCGACGCGGAT
>CAYUME010000911.1:0-614 GCA_964445475.1 uncultured Planctomycetia bacterium | reverse complement strand
CGCGCCCGGGATCCGGGTCTCCGTGAACTGCATGCCGCCTCCTCGGTCAGACGATCCGGACGTCGGGGAGCGGGACGATGAAGCGCCCGCCGCGCCGGCGGTACTCGGCCTGCTGGGCCAGGATCTCGTCGGCGAAGTTCCACGTCAGCAATAGCACGTACGCGGGCATCGTTTCCAGCAACTTTTCCGGCGCGAAGATGGGGAGGTGGGTGCCGGGTGTGAAGCGCCCCTGCTTGGCCGGGCTGCGGTCGATGACGAAATCAATCGTCTCACCGCCGATCCCGCAGTAATGGATGAGGGTGGTCCCCTTAGCGGAGGCCCCGTAGGCCGCGATGCGGTACCCCTCCCGCTTCAGGCCGTCGAGCGCCGCCCGCAGCGCGACGCGCACCGCTGCGACGCGGGCGGCGAAGGCCCGGTACCGGTCGATCGACCGGACCCCCCAGTCCGCCTCGTGCTCCAGGAGCCGGGCGACGCTCCCGGCGTGTGGGACGTCTTCCTCAGCCGGCACGACCCACAGGCGGAGGGATCCGCCGTGGATGGCGAGGCGCTCGACGTCCCGGATCCGGAGCCCCTGGCCGTCGAAGAGCGCGTCGAGCGCGGTGAGGGAGAAATAG
>CAYUME010000910.1:991-2196 GCA_964445475.1 uncultured Planctomycetia bacterium | reverse complement strand
TCGGCGCGGAGGTCCTCGGACAGCTTCGGGAGATCGACCTTCCGGAGCAGGGACCGCACGGCCGCGGCTCCCATGTCGGCATCGAAGGCGTCCTTGTAGCGCTCCTTCAGCTCCCGGTACTCCTCCTCGGAGAGCAGCTGGCGCTCCTTGATCTTGGCGGGGATCGCCTTCCGGTCCTTGATCTCCGTGATGATATAGTCCTGGTAGTAGACGACGCGCTCCAGGTGGGACGTCTTGATCCCGAGCAGGGTGCCGATCCGCGACGGGATGGTCTTGAAGAACCAGATGTGCGCGACCGGGGCGGCCAGGCTGATGTGCCCCATGCGCTTGCGCCGCACGCGGGAGAGCGTGATCTCGACGCCGCACCGGTCGCAGACGATCCCCTTGTACTTGATCCCCTTGTATTTCCCGCAGAAGCACTCCCAGTCCTTCTCCGGGCCGAAGATCCGCTCGCAGAAGAGACCGTCCTTCTCCGGGCGGTACGTCCGGTAATTGATCGTCTCCGGCTTCTTGACTTCGCCGTACGACCAGCTGCGGATCTCCTCCGGCGAGGCCAGCTTGATGGAGACGGCGCTATAGTCGTTGATCCGGTCGTAGAACAAATCCATGCCTTCGGTCCTTGAATGCCGGCCTGTCGAGGATCGCGGCGGTCGTTTCCCTTCAGCTGAAGAGCTGATCCTTGGTCTTCTCGAGCTTCAGGCTCAGGCAGAGCCCCTTGATCTCGTTCGTGAGCACTTCGAAGGAGACCGGCGTCCCGGGCTCGAGAACGTTCTCGCCGCGGACCATCGACTCGTAGATCTTGGTCCGTCCGTCCACGTCGTCGCTCTTGACGGTCAGCAGCTCCTGGAGGATGTTCGCCGCGCCGTAGGCCTCGAGGGCCCAGACCTCCATTTCGCCGAAGCGCTGGCCGCCGGCACGGGCCTTGCCGCCCAGCGGCTGCTGCGTGATGAGGGAGTAGGGGCCCGTTGCCCGCGCGTGAACCTTGTCGTCGACCAGGTGGTGCAGCTTCATCATGTAGATGAGCCCCACCGTCACCTTCTCGTCGAAGGGCTCTCCGGAGCGGCCGTCATGGAGGACCACCTTGCCGTCGCGGGGCAGGCCCGCCTTCTCCATCAGGTCCTCGATCTCGTTCTCGTTGGCCCCGTCGAACGGCGGGGTGAGGACCTTGAGGCCCGTCGAGGTGTCGCGCACGAGGCGGCCGCCCC
>CAYUME010000910.1:0-981 GCA_964445475.1 uncultured Planctomycetia bacterium | reverse complement strand
CTCCTCGCTCGCGCCGTCGAACGGCGGCGAGCTGAAGCGCGCGCCGAGCTTGAGCGCCGCGAGGCCCAGGTGGGTCTCGAGGATCTGGCCGACGTTCATGCGGCTCGGCACGCCCAGCGGGTTGAGAACGATATCGACCGGGGTCCCGTCCTCGAGGAAGGGCATGTCCTCGACGGGCATGATCTTGGCGATGACCCCCTTGTTCCCGTGGCGGCCGGCCATCTTGTCGCCGACGGAGAGGCACCGCTTGGTGGCGACGTAGACCTTGACCATCTCGAGGACGCCCGTGGGGAGCTCCTCGCCGCGCGTCAAGAGGTTGATGCGCCGCTCCTTGGCGTTCTGGATGGACTCGATCTTCGAGAGACCTTCTCGCAGGTGCCGCTCGAGGGTCTCCCGGTGCCGCTCGGTCCCGGCCTTCGTGAAGTCGACGCCGGCGAGACGTCCCTTCAGGTCCTCGAGGCTCTTCAGGGTCCCCTTCGACCCGAAGGCGAGGTTCTTCGGGAGATACCCTTTCCCGGCCTCCTCCTCGATCCGCTCGACGGTGGTGTCCCAGATCGCGTTCGCCTTGAGGGCGAACTCGCGCTCGAGCTGACGGCTCTCGGTCTTGAGGCGCTGCTTGTCCTGCTCGGTGAGACGGACCTTGCGGGAGAACTTCTTCGTCTCGATGACAATCCCCTCGACCCCGCTCGGGACCTCCAGGGAGTCGTTCTTGACGTCCTCGCCTGCGCGGCCGAAGATGGCGTGCAGCAGCTTCTCCTCGGGGGTCAGCTCGCTCTTGCTCTTCGGGGCGATCTTGCCGACAAGGATGTCCCCCTGCGTGACGCGGGTGCCGACGAGGACCACGCCGTCGTCGCCGAGGTTGCGGAGGGCCTTCTCGGAGACGTTCGGGATGTCGCGCGTGATCTCTTCGCGCCCGAGCTTGGTTTCGCGGATCTCGGACTCGAACTCCTCGATATGGATCGATGTGTAGAAATCCTCCTT
>CAYUME010000909.1:0-2206 GCA_964445475.1 uncultured Planctomycetia bacterium | reverse complement strand
ATAGTTCCAGTCGCTCCGGGGGAAGGAGCACATGAGGAGCCCCGCCTCGCCCGGCATGGCGTACCAGCGGCCCGGCTTGTGCGCGCTCCGGTAGGGGCCGACGTCGGGCGTGAAGTTGAACCGCCAGAGCGACTGCAGCGCGGAGACCGACTCCTTCTCGGGGATCACCCGCCCCAGCCCGACCTGGAAGGCCCAGAACTGGCCGAGGACCTGGTCGATGTGGCAGCCGGTCCCCGAGTTGATGGCGTCGGGCCGCTTCGGGTCGGGCTTGTTGATGAAGTAGCCGTCGGCGAAGAGCTCGCCCACGAGCCGCTGCTGCCCCTTCTCGAAGACCGTGCGGCAGCGGCGCGCGAAGGCCTCGTCGCTCATCTCCCCCGCCATCGCCTCGGCGGCCCGCAGCGCGGCGAGGTACATCCCGACCAGCCACGCCACGGGGCCGTACCAGTCGGCGTCAAGGGTGTTGTGCTGCCCCCCCTCGAAGAATCCGTCGCCGTCGCCGTCCTTGTCCATCAGGCACTCGAGCGCCTTCTTGACGTTCGGCCAGTTCCGCTTGAGGAACGCCCCGTCGGCCGACATCTGGTGCTCGCGGTAGCAGCGGAGGACGATACCCGCCTGGCCGTCGACCGCGAGGCCGGCGCCCTCGGCGCGGAAGCGGACCACGCCGCTGTTCTTGTCGAAGGCGATCCCGAAGTCGGTTCGCTCGCGCAGGTCGCGTTCCAACTCCGGGAAGAGGCGCGCGACGGACTGGGCGTAGTGCCAGACGTGGGTGCACGTTCCCTCGCAGCACCCGACGCCCTCCCAGCCGTAGAAGCGGCCGGTGGCGAAGCGGTGGCAGGTCGACGAGGCCAGGATGGAGGCGTTCAGGAAGGTGCGGTCGAGGAGCCAGTACGGCAGCGTCGAGTCGTACCAGGTGTCGTGCCAGAGCCGGGTCCGGGCGGCCAGCGGCTCCAGGCTCTTTCCGACGTGCTCCGCGACGGCCATGGCGTTCGGGAAGCGCGTGGCGTAGTGGCGGCCGCCATCCTTCAGCTTCAGGTTCGGGAAATGCCAGGCGAGGACGAACGTCACCCGCGCCTCCTGGCCGGGCTCGAGCGCCAGCGATCGGGCGAGGGCACCGGCCCCCCGCCCGTCCGCCGGCCGGGCCGCGTCGTCGGCGGTCGCCAGCCCGTCCCCCGCAAAGAGCGACTCCGGCCGCTGGCCGGGGGGAAGGAAGGCGCAGGACCTGTCCCCCGCCTTCCGGTCCAGCATCGCGAGGACCAGGGTGCCGTAGTCAGGCTGCTCGCCGAGCGCCAGCGCCGGCTTCCCCGGCCGGTCGCTGAAGACGATCTGGTCGACCCCGATGTTCCCCCATCCGCCGGGCTCCTGGTCCACGATCTGCAGCTGCGCCTGCTTGCCGGCGTGGGCGCGCACGTCGAAGTGGTGGGGGTGCATCCGGTTGTCGTTCGAGCCGGTCGCGGAGTCGACGACCTTCCCGCCCACGATCAGGTTGACGCAGGTCTTCCCCTTGTGGGCGCCGCCGCCGACGAGGAACCGGATGTAATTCCGCTCGATCGCGAAGGCGCGGCTGGTGAGCGTGCCGACATGGGCGTCGCCCCGTCCCACGTCCTCCCCCTGCCGCGCGTTGTGGGAGTTGACCAGGCGCTTCCCCTGCGAGCCGACGTCCCCCTGGTAGCCGGGCATCTTCGCCTTCTCGACGGGGCCGGCGCCGAAGGCCGTGCCGGCGGCGGTCCATCCCTCGTAGGTCTCCTTCTCGAAGTCCTCGAAGAGGAGGTCCGGGCGCGAGTCGCCGTCCGCCTGCCGGGGAAGCCCGAGCGCGTAGCACTCCAGGATCGTCGCGTCGGCCTTCTCGAAGACCCGGTTCTGCCGGTTGCAGGGGGCCTTGCTGTGGAGACAGACCGCGTTCTCGAGCCACCCCGCCAGGTCGGCCTCGACCTGCGCGGGGCCCGTGTTCTTCAGGGTGAACCGGAGGACCGTCGCGGGCAGGGAGGAGGCGTCGACATCAAGCGGGGCGAACGGGGAGAAGGCCTCGAGGGAGACGGAGATCGGCACGCCCGGATCCCGGTACTCCACGAAGGCGATCGGGTACTGCCCGCAGAAGGGCACGTCGGCGAAGCCGGTCCGGTCGAGGGCCTCAAGGAGGGTGACCCCCCGGGCACCGGCGCGGAGGCGCCGGTAGAGCGGTTCGGCCAGCCACTGCCGGACGGAGCGG
>CAYUME010000908.1:0-2207 GCA_964445475.1 uncultured Planctomycetia bacterium | reverse complement strand
ACCGGGACGGCGCGACGCGCGCGCCGGGCGGCGGACGGCTCCGTCACGACCGAGCCCGCCGACCTCCTCGCGATCCCTTATTACGCCTGGGCCCACCGCGAGCCGGGGCCGATGGCGGTCTGGGTGGCCGCGACGGTCGACGCGGCCTCCCCCGTGCCGCCCCCCTCGATCGCCTCGCAGTCGAAGGTCTCGTCCTCGTACGTCCACGCCGATCTCGCCGCCGTGAACGACCAGATCGACCCGGCGCACTCCAACGACCACAACATCCCCGGGTTCGACTGGTGGCCGCACAAGGACGGCACGGAGTGGCTGCAGTACGACTTCCAGGGGCCGGCGACGGTCTCGCGGGTCGAGGTCTACTGGTTCGACGACACGCCGACGGGCGGCGGCTGCGCCCTGCCCGCGTCCTGGCGCGTCCTCTGCCGCAAGGGCGGCACGTGGGCGCCGGTGGAGAATCCCGGGGGATACGGCGTCCGGAAGGACGCCTTCAATGTTGCGACCTTCACGCCGGTCGAGACGGACGGGCTGCGGCTGGAGGTGCGGCTCCGCCCGACGCACGCGGCGGGCGTCCTGGAGTGGCGGGTCCGCTAGGCCCCCCCGTGAGCGGCCCCGCGCGCCCGGTGCGACGGCGTTCAGATCGACAGGACGTGGCGGAGAACCAGCGCCGCCTTTGTCAGGCCCCAGCCCAGGGCGGGAAGGACCGTCAGGATCCGGAGGGGCAGACGGACGGGCGGTCCATGGCGCAACAACCAGACGGCAAGAACGACCAGGAGCGCGCTCAGGAACAGGGATCCGCTCAGCCCGAGGCCGAGAACGTCGACGTTCCGGGCAGCCGCGCCGGAGGCGAGAAGGCCCCGTTCGATCCCGCCCTGGAGCCCGGCGAGAAGGGGCAAGGCGAGCCAGGCAAGACGCGGCGCGCGGGGCCGGACATTCCGCCAGGCCCGGGTCACCGTGCGCGTGATCGCGCCCCGCCGCGGTTCGCGACCCTCCAGACGCATCGGGCGCTTCAGTGCACAGGTCGACGTGGTCATCAGCATCCCTTCTGCACGACCCTTCTTCATTATCGGCCGGGGAAGGCGCGGAAACGCAGCCATAAAACCATGTTCGTCCCCGCGTTCATTTGATATCGTTCCCTTCCGGGAACCGTTTGAGAAAAGCACCATGCCCCGCGACCGGACCGGAACGCCTGCCCTGCCCGACACCATGCAGGCGGCCGTCTATCGCGGGAAAGGCACCGTCCGCGTCGAGCGGATCCCCGTCCCGCGGCCCGGCCCCGGCGAGGTCCTCGTCCGCGTCGACACCTGCGGCGTCTGCGCGACGGACCTGAAAAAGATCGAACACGACCTGCTCCCGCCCCCGCGCGTCTTCGGCCACGAGACGGCGGGGACGGTCGCCGCGCTCGGGCCGGGCGTCCGCCGCTGGCGGGTCGGAGACCGCGTCGCCGTCTTCCACCACGTCCCCTGCCGCGCCTGCTTCTACTGCGCGCGCCGCGATTACGCGCAGTGCGCCGGCTACCGGCGGACCGGCGTCACCGCCGGTTTCGATCCGGCGGGCGGCGGCTTCGCGGAATACGTTCGCGTCCTGCCGTGGATCGTGCGCGACGGGATGGTCCGCGTCCCCCGCGGCGTCTCGCTCGAGGAGGCCAGCTTCCTCGAGCCGGTCAACACGTGCCTCAAAGGCGTGGAGCGCCTGGCGCTTCGACGCAACGAGGCGGTCCTCGTGTTCGGCCAGGGCGCGATCGGGCTGATCTTCACCCAGCTGGTGCGCGCCGCGGGGGCGCGCCCCACCGGCCTCGACCTCCTGGGCCCGCGACGACGACTCGCCCTCCGGCTGGGCGCCGTCCGCTCGGACGACCCGCGCCATCCGGCCAGCGCGCGGCGCCTCCTCGCCGCGACGGACGGGCGCGGGGCGGACGCGGCGATCCTCGCCGTGCCCTCGCAGGCGGCGTTGGACCAGGCCCTCCGTTGGCTCCGCCCCGGCGGCCGCGTCCTCCTCTTTGCCCACACGCGCAAGGGCGAGCGGATCGCCTTCGACGCCGGCCTCGCCACCGTGGAGGACAAGGCGCTCCTGGGCTGCTACAGCGCCGACGCGGACCTCGTGGGCCGGACGGCGAGGCTGGTCTTCTCACGTCGCGTGCGCGTTGCGCCGCTCGTCAGCCACCGCTTCCCCCTCGCCCGCGCCCCGGAGGCCTTCCGCCAGGCGATGCA
>CAYUME010000907.1:0-2208 GCA_964445475.1 uncultured Planctomycetia bacterium | reverse complement strand
ATAGCTCCCCGGCCCGCCGGCCAGCGAGGCGAGCGGCGCCTGGGTCAGGATCCGGATGCGCGAATTCGTGCGGATCCGCCGCAGCAGGATCTCGAGGCCGCAGATCGGAGGACATAGCTTGGGGAAGTACTGGTGCATCTGGGCCACCCGGCCGCCCAGGTAGGGGGCGCGCTCCGCCAGCACAACGGAAGCCCCCGTCTCCGCGGCCTCGACGGCCGCGGAAAGCCCCGTCACGCCGCCCCCGACGACCAGCACATCGGCCTGGATGCTCATGACGAAGACCCTCCCACGGGCCGCGCGGCGGACGACGCTTCGCCGACGCGCAAGGTCTTCTCCAGCGCCCGCTTCACGTCCTCCCGTATAGCCAGGGTCTTCTCCCCGAACAGGCAGAACCGAAGCCAGCGGAAGCCGAGCTGCAGGAGCTCCACGTCGTCCGTCCGGGCCCGCTCGACGCTCGCGGCATCCACCTCGAACTTGCGCAGGAAGCTGGTTTCGAGGATGAAACGGCGGAAGGCGTCGGGGTTGTAGCAGGCCATGAAAAACATGTCCATCTTGGCCGGATCCAGACGCCCGCCGCGCTGGAAGAAGTGATGGAGCGTGACGGCCTTGAACGCCTCCCCCAGCACGTCATAGTCGGTGGCGCCCTGGTTCTCCATCCAGGACCGGACGGTCCAGGTCCGCCCCTTGCCGTGTCCTTGGCAGAGATCCTCTTTCATGAGGAAGTAGAATTTCGAGTCCGCGGAGCCCTCCTTCGGGGAGGCCACGCCGACGGGATACATGCGGCAGGCCCAGGGACGATCCTCGTAGATCGAGCAGCCGCCGTCCTGAAGGAACGGACAGTGCTTGCCCGCGTCGTCGCGCAGCTTGAGGATCGGGACCGGGAAGGGCTGATGGGGAGTGAAGGGAATGACCGCGTGCCGCTCCAGGAACGCCTCGGCGGAGATCCCGAGACGGTGCCGCATCCGCGCGACGTCGTAGGGCGTCAGGACGATGTTGACGTCCGCGCAACACCGCGTGAAGCAGGGCAGGTTCCGGTCACAGGCGAAGGTGAACGTGTCGCCTTCGGACATCCGCGGGTAGGACTCGAGGATGTCCTGTTTCATCGCATCGATCCGGGCCGGGTCCTGCATCCTGCGCTCCTGATTCACGCACCGGTCACGATCGCATCGCGGTGGGCGTCGGGCGACCAGACGGGCAGCGGTCCGGACTGCTGCGTTTGGGGATCGAATCGGTGACGATACGAGGCGTTGACCTTGTAGGTCGTCCGCATCCAGTCCCATCCCTCGCGGTAATAGGGGCAGGCGTCGTTGAAACAGACCCACTGGGCGGCGCCGCCCCAGGACGACTCGGACGGGGAGCGCCAGAGCTGCATGCGCTCGCCGCAATGCGGGCAGGTCGCCGCGGGCTCTGTCATCGTGGCACTCCTCCAGTCCTCCGGGATCGGACGGCCGGGAATGCCGTCTTCGCGGCCGAGCGTGGCCGTCGCCGTCCGGCACGGAGGAGATACGGGTGAGTGGCCTTGCCGGCGGAACTCGCGGAGGCGTCTGCCGGTGCTGCGGTCACTGCGGGTCGAACCGACATCCCCTCCCGGCCCGTTGCCGGGCCGGGAGGGGGCTGGCGTCGTGTCGAAAGCCGGCCCTAGTCCTTGACGAGCTCGATGATGGGCCGCTTCATCGTTTCCCACTTGTCGGTCTTCGGGTCGTACTTGCAGTTGACGAAGACCTTCCAGTTGGCCTGGTCCATCTTGGGCTTGTCGGTCCGGACATAGTAACCCGGCCAGCGGGTTTCCTCGCGGGCCATGATGGTGCGGACGTGGGCCTCGGCCTGCCACATGCGGTGGACGTTCTCCCAGCAGCGCATCAGCTCGTGGAGGCTTTCCGCCCCCAGCTTCGCCGAGTCCTCCTTGAGCATGCCGAGCAGCTCCATCCCCCGCTGAAGCAGCGGGCCGCTCGTCATGAACTGCGAGGTGACGCCGCCGGCGTACTCGTCCATGATCTTCTGGAGGCGGAACATGAACATCTTCGGCTTGATGTACTCGGGGCTGATGTCCGGATCGCTCGTCCCGCCCTTATGCTGCTCGAAGAGGTCGAGCGGGCTGAGGATCGTCTTCCGGAGGGCGTCCACTTCGGCCGCGTTGAGCTTGACGTCTCCCGGGTTGTCGACGATGAACCGGATGTCCGTGAATTTCTTGCTTCGTGCATTGAAGAT
>CAYUME010000906.1:0-2214 GCA_964445475.1 uncultured Planctomycetia bacterium | reverse complement strand
TCACCGCGCGATCCTTCCCCGTCGTGTCGGCCAGCCGCGCCCGGTGGAAGGTCGCGCCTCCGCGGATCCGCGTCTCGACGGCCAGCGTCATTCCGAGGGCGCGGCCGCCCTCGAACCGGACGAAGTCGGAATCCGCCGCGACGTCCCGGACGGCGAACCCGTCCCCGCCGCCCCCGGCGGCGACGGGGACGCCGTCGAACATCGCGGCGCCCCGGGGGACCTCGACCTGGCGGAGGGCCGCGCCCCGGAACCACGCCTTCCCGGCGTGGCTCCGCAGAAGGAGGTAGACGTGGACCTGCCTGACGGGGCGCGCGGGGAGGATCCGGACCTCGCGACGCTCCCAGTCGTGAGTCCCCGTCGAAAAAGAGGCGGTCTGCCCCCAGAGCGGCTCCCCGTCCTGGTAGACGAGATCGAGATAGAGCGCGTAATCCGCGTTCCGCGATCCGCCGACCGCCTCGGCCTTGCTCCAGACCTCGGCGACGATCGGGAGGGGGGTCTTCTGGTCGAGCGTCACGGACTGGCAGACGCCGCGCCGGACGGCGGCGTCGGTTCCGTTGTCGCAGACAAAGGCCTCCCCATCCCGGTCAAATCCCTTGTCGTACGGCCGCCAGCCGCCGGGCTGGAGAAGATTCCCGGCCTTCGCGTCGAAGCGGAGGACCTGCTTGGCCGGGGCGGCCGCCAGCGGGACCGGCAGCAGGAGCAGCAAAAGCATCCGGAGGCAGAGGAGCCGCACGACCAGGTCCCCCCAGGGGATGAGGCCGACAGTATACATGCCCGGACGTCGCCGCGCAGTCCCTGTTTCCGGGGGATTCTTGTTACTTTTCGGGCCCCCGGACGGATTATTCTGCGGAGTGAGTTCGGGGAACGCAGGAAGGCCCGCGGCGTTCATATAAATAGGACGGACGGAGGGACGTCCCCCCCGGGCCCGGTCGAGAATCGAAGGTTGACTTGACGGTTGGACGTGTATAATTCCTCGGAGTTTGCACCCGATTATCAGGAGAGCCCCCATGAAGACGCTGCCTGTTCCGGGCTGGATGGCGGCCGGCCTGCTCGTCCTGGCCGCGGCTGTGCGGGTCGCGCCGGTCCTCGCCGCCGAGGAAAAGACGCCGCCGGCCGTCGACCAGTCCAAGATCGACGGCGCGATCAAGCGGGGGGCCGACTATCTTCGCGCCCGGCTCCAGGAGGGGCTGCCGCCGATCAACCAGCAGAACGACCCCCACCACGACGGGTCGACCTACAACGAGATCGTCATGTACGCGATGCTCTACGCGGGGATCCCGAACACGGACCCCGACATGATCAAGCTCCTCAACGACATCCGCCTCAAGCCGCCCGTCCACACCTACACCGGCGCGATCCGCGCCCAGGCCCTCGAGAAGTACGACCCCGTCAAGCTCTACGAGGACGTCCGGCAGTGCGGCCAGTTCCTCCTCGACAACCAGTCCAAGGAGGGCTACTGGGGGTACAGCAAGGAGGTCGAACTGCCGCCGCTCCCGAAGGTCGTCTTCACGCCGGACAACAAGGTGGCCACGGGACCGGGCGGCGGCGCCGTGCGCTCCAGCGGCTCCGGCCGCAACACGACGTCGATACGCAAGACGATCCTCTCCCGCCGCGGCTGGGGCGAGAAGAACGACAACTCCAACACCCAGTACGCCATGCTCGGCTTCGCCGCCTGCATGACCGCCGGCATCTACCCCCCCGCCGACTGCTTCCAGCTCGTCGACAAGTGGATGACGGAATGCCAGAACGACGACGGCGGCTGGGGGTACGAGAACCGGAACACGCCGATGCACGGCGGAGAGGCGTCGTACGGCAGCATGACGGCCGGCGGCGTCAGCACGCTCGCCATCCTCCTCCGCTTCTACAAGAACTCGGACCCGATGAAGGACGTGCGGATCCAGAAGGGGCTCCAGTGGCTCGGCCGGAACCTGACCTTCGACACGAACCCGGCCAAGGGCGGCTGGCACTACTACTGGATCTACTCGATCGAGCGGGCGGGCTCCTTCGCCGGCACCCAGTGGTTCGGCGACCGGCCCTGGTACTCCGAGGGCGCCACCTACCTGCTGGAGAAGCAGGACGGGGACGGCGCGTGGGGTGACGGCAACGCAGGCGACAAGATCCTCAACACCTGCTGGGCGATCCTCTTCCTGAAGCAGGCCAGCAAGCACTACGTCTACTCGCTGGACACCCACACGCGGTAGCACCGGCAATCGC
>CAYUME010000905.1:0-2215 GCA_964445475.1 uncultured Planctomycetia bacterium | reverse complement strand
CGCCGTCGCCGCGGCGAAGTCATACCCCGGCCCGCCCGCCTTCGCCGCCCCGAAACCCCGCGCCGCCTCGACGACATCCACGAGGCGGGAGGAGGAGAGGAAGCCGACGTTCTTCGCGCCCTGGCGGAGGAAGGCCGCGGAATAGACGAGGAACCCGCCGCTGCCCGCGTAGAGGAAGTCGGCGTAGAGGACCGGCTTGCCCGACTTGGCGAGCTCCTGGACCACGCGGTTCCAGCAGTTCATCTGGTAGACGAGGTAGCCGTCGACGGGCGGATCGGCCTTCGCGTCCTCCGCGAGGATCTTCTTCGCCTGATCCGGGCCGTTCGCCATCACGGGGAGGAAGGTATAGCCGGGACAGCCTTTCGCCAGCGCGGCGTTGATCTCCTCCATGACGGGCCGGAAGTCGAAGCCCTTGTTCGGCCAGTCCGGCCGGTCCTGGACGGGGACGTGAAGCGAGTAGACGACGCGCACGCGCGCCGGCGGGCCCGGGGGGGCCGTGGGCGCGGAGCTGCAGCCGAGGATGGGGGCCAGCGCCCCCGCCCCCGCCGCCCCCGCGCACCCGGAGAGGAACCGCCGCCGCGAGCAGCACGCGCAGGACCCTCCCGCGTTATTCGACGTGGCCATCTCCCACCCTCCAAAACCGGGGAATCGAAAACCGCTAGGGCCCGTTTCCGACCGGGAAGGTCACCGTGCCCGCCTGCCCGGGGGGCAGGCGACAGGCGGACCCGTCCGGCCGGTGCACGACGACCGCCTTGCAGTTGTCCGCGAGCGGCTGGAACGTCAGCGTGGCCGCCTTTCCGGCGGCGTCCACCGCGAGGGCGAGGCGAAGCGGGCCGAAGGGCGTCGGCACGCCGTTCAGCCGCGTCGCCATCCCGGGGCCGGTCCACTCGCGCGGAAGGCCTTCGAGCAGATGGAGCTCGTCGCCGCGGTCCAGCTCGACGAGGTGGGTCGCCAGGCGGACGAACTCGGCGCTGGCCCAGTTGTGGGGCATGTCGCCGACCTCGTGGCCGCCCTTCCCGACGGGCCGCTGCTCCTCGCGCCAGGCGCGGACGGGGGCGGCGTGGTTGGCGTAGTCGTAGAGGACCTGCGCGGCCTCCGCCCCGTTGCCCTGCCAGAGCACGGCGTGGCCGTAGAAGCTGGCGGCGTAGGTCCAGATGCCCTGGGCGTCCCAGCCCGTGCCGAAGACGAGGCCCTGCTGCTTGGTGGCGCGGAGCATGGCGAGGTTGCCCTGGACGAGGGGGTCGTCCTGGGCGAAGACCTGGCCCGGGTAGACGGCGTGCAGGAAGGCCCACTGGCCGCGCTGGGGCAGATGCTTCTTCCCGGCCTCGCCCATGACGGTCGGGAGGTAGCGATTCCCGTGCGGGTCGACGGCCATGTCGCGTTCGGCGGTCTTGCGGAAGACGGCCAGAAAGTCGTCGTGCTCCGCGCGCCACGCGGCGGCCTGCCCCTCCTTCCCGAGCCACTCCGCCGCGCCGATGGCGGCCTTGAGGCCGGCCAGGTTCCAGTAGACGTTCGAGTACTCGGGGATGTTGCCGCTGATGCCGCCGTCGGTGAAGCCGGTCGGCAGGAGGCCGTCGTCGAGCGGCGGGCCCTCCGTGCGGGAGCGCTCGCGCAGGTTGCGGATGGCCGTCACCGCCTTCTCCAGGCGTGGCCAGACCGACTCGAGCCAGGCCTTGTCCTGCGTCAGGGCCGCGTGGCGTGCGCAGGCCCAGAGGACGATGCCGTTCTCCTTCCAGTAGCGGCCGATCACCTCGAAGCGGCCGTCCGGCTTCTGGAAGCTCAGCATGTACTCGATGCCGGCGCGGGCCTCTGCGGCGCGGCCGACAAGGGCGGCGCTTTCGAGCAGGAAGGCCCCGTCCACGATCCAGAGGCCGCGGTAGCAGGTGGGGCCGACGTGGAAAGCCGGCTTCCCGTTCTTGATCTCGCGCGCCTGCCAGATGTTCCGCACGCAGGAGTGGAGCATGGCCTGGATGCCGGGGTCCGGCACCTGGATCGTGTCCCACGGCAGGTCCGCGCCCTCCCACCAGCGCCTGGCGCGCTCCCGCTCGCGCGCCGCGTCGGCGGCGCCGAGGGCGCGGTCGGGCGGGGCGGTGCCGCGCAGCACGATGAAGGCGACCTCGCGGGACCCCCCGGCGGGGATCTCGACGGGGGCGAGCCGGACGAGCCAGTCCTTGCCGTCCGCAGTCCGCACCGGCAGCTGTCGCAGGTCCCCCGG
>CAYUME010000904.1:0-2217 GCA_964445475.1 uncultured Planctomycetia bacterium | reverse complement strand
CGGCGAGGTGCCGATCGAGTCGCTGGCGCCGGGCGACCGCGTGGAGGCGGTGACTGAAGACGGGAAACTCGCGAACGTCCCGGTGCTCGCGAGTCGCATCGCCGTCGCGGACGTCCTGTCCGTGGAGACCGGCGCCGGGACGATCCGGGTCTCCGCCGAGCACCCGCTCCGGCTGGCCTCCGGCGAATTCCTCGACGCGGCCCAGCTGGTCCCGGGCGACCGCGTGGCCGCCTGGCGGTCGGGACGCCCGCAGCCCGTCCGCGTCCTCGCGGTCCGGGACGGGGGGCGGGACCAATGGGTCTGCGATCTCCAGGTTGGCGCCCCGCATACGTTCGTCGCCGGCGGGCTCGTCGTCCACAACAAGGGGGGCGGGTCCCGGTCGGGAGGCTCGGGCCGTCCGATGACCCCCGCGGAGGCGAAGATCGTCTTCGTTGTCTTCGGGGCCATCGTCCTGGTCGTGATCGTCGCGGCGCTGGCCGGGCGAAAGCGGAATCGCGCGCGGGAGGACCTGGACTATCTCTTCCGTGCCTCCGCCATCGACGCCAAGTCCGCAAAGACCCGCAAGCTCCTGGCCTTCATCGCCCGGACGGACCCGCTCTGGACGCCGGACGCCCTGCACCAGACCGCCCGGGAGACGTTCCTCAAGCTCCAGGCCTGCTGGCAGGCCCGGGATTACGAGCCCATGCGGCCGCTCCTCATGCCCGATCTCCACGCCCAGCATCTCCGGCAGATCCGCGGCATGATCCGCAACCACGAGATCAACGTGATGGGGCACCTCGCCGTCGAGCGGATCGACGTCGTCCACGTCCGCTACACGGACCGCGAGGACCGCCGCGAGTTCACGGCGCTCGTCACCGCCCGCGCGCGGGACCACTACGTGGACGACCGGACGGGCAAGGTCCTCCGGGGCGACACCCACCCCGCCCGCTTCCAGGAGTTCTGGGTCTTCCAGCGGCACGGAGGCGTCTGGCGCCTCCGGGAGATCGAGCAGACCCGTGAGTCGGACGCGCTCAAGGACGAGAATTTCTTCGAGCCGTTCACGGACGAGAAGCTGAAGGCGGTCTACGCCGAGACGGCCTCGCCGGGCGGCCCCGCAGGCCCCTGGCTCGAGAAGGAGTCCGAGACGAAGGAGAACCGCGTCGAGCGGCTCCTGGCCTTCCTCGTCCAGACCGACCCGCTCTGGGACCGGCGGAAGATGCTCGATCGCGCCCGCGCGGTCTTCCTCGAGGTCCTCCTCGCCCGCGAAGCGGGCGACCCGGCCGGAGTCCCCGTCGCCTCGCTCTTCCCCGACGTCGCCGCGTCCCTGGCCGAGGAGATGCGGCACCGAAGCGCGGCGCGGACGACCGTCGAATACCGGAACCTCTGCGTCCGCAAGGTCGAGCTCGCCCTCGTCCGCAATGTCGCCGACCGCTCGCGCGACGAGTTCACCGCCCGCATCCGAGCGCACGCCCAGGTCGTCGTCCGCCGGGACGGCACGCCCGTCCGCCAGGACGCCGACGTGACGCCGTTCGAGGAATTCTGGACGTTCGGCCGGCTCGACGACGCATGGAAGCTCAAGGAGGTCCAGCCGCCGGCGAAGGGCCAGACGATGGTGGGCGAAGAGAACGTCGACGAGGACAGCTCGGTGGACCAGCTGCAGTGGTACTATACGAAACCCCGGGCGGTCTGAGACGCGTCCGGGCACCGGCCGGCGCCGGATGTCACCCCCCGGCCTCCGCCCCCCGCTCGCCGGCAACCCGTTCCGCCTCCGTCTCGATCCACCCCCCGCCCAGCACGTCGTCCCCGTCGTAGAGCACCGCCGCCTGTCCGGGCGTGACGGCCCGCTGGGGCGCCACGAAGCGGACCGCGGCGCGTCCTCCGGGGAGTGAGGTCACGACGGCCGGCGCCGCCCGGTGCTGTGACCGGATCTTCACCGCCGCCCGCACTTCCGCCCCGTTGGCGGGCGGCAGGATCCCCCAGACCATCCCTTTCAACGTGCAGACCCCGGACTCCAGGTCTTCCGCCCCGCCGAGCACGACCGTATTGGACGCGGCGTCGATCCGTACGACGTAGGCCGGCTCGCCGAGGGCGATGCCGAGCCCGTGCCGCTGTCCGATGGTGAAGAACGGGTGCCCGGGATGCCGGCCCAGAAGCCGGCCGTACACGTGGCGCATCTCCCCCGGCCGGAGACGGTCCGGGATCCGCTCGCGCAGCAGCACGCGGTAGTCGTCGCCCGGC
>CAYUME010000903.1:0-2220 GCA_964445475.1 uncultured Planctomycetia bacterium | reverse complement strand
TCAGGCCACGAAGAGCACGAAGACGGTCTGCGGGCAGGCTATCCCAACGAGGGCGGCGGGTCAAGGTGGCGGAAGCCGGGAGAACGCGGAGGAAACGGGGTTATGCCGCAGAGGTCGGGGAGAGCGCAGAGGCGTTGAAGGGGTATGCCGCAGTATGCGCCAATGTGTATTCTAATAAACAGAGATGTGTTCACAAGAACACACATGAGTCGTAGCTGATTATGTTCATGCGGGTCGCGTATTCGGTCCATGGGCGTGTTGCGCGGGCAGGCTAACCGGGCAGGGGCGGCGGATCAAGGTGGCGGAGAGGCGTCGGGTACAACAGTGCGACGGATTGTTGGAACCACCGAAGACGCCGACTTGTCCCGCCGAAGCTCCGACCTGTCCGCCGTAGCGCGATGCGCGAAGGCGGAAGGCGCCGACCGAGGAGGCCGCGGAACATGCCGGGCACATGGCAGCCCAGGAGGATTGTCCCACGTACAGCATCCTCTCCGTGGGCTCGACACCGATTTCGCGGATTTCCACAGATTACGCAGATCGGCCCGCGGACCACGCAGAGAACGCGGAACACCTGAAACAATCCGCGAAATCTCTCCCTGAGCTGCGACTTCCTGAATCCGCGGAATCTGCGTCACGCCCCGGAATGGACCGCGCACGTTGGGTGACTTTCTGGGCTGACCCGCGCTCCCGATCGAAGCGCGGCCCACCTGTTCGGTGTCTTCCGCCTTCGCCCCGGCAAAATCGCCAAGGCTACGGCGGACAAGTCGGCGTCTTCGGCGGTTCAATCCGGCGGGAGGCGTGGCGGACCGGCCGCGCCACGAGCGTGCGCAGACGCGGCCCGTCAGCGGTTGATTTGATAGGTGACGGTGAAGACCTGGCCGGCGCGCTCGATCTCGAGGTCGTAGCGGCCGGCGTTGCGGATGTTGGGGTTGGCCATGAGCTGGTTGCCCTGGTCCTCGCTCGTGATGGCGATGCCGTTGATCTTGCGGATGATATCGCCGGTGGAGAGGCCGCGGTCGCTGAGGATCGAGTCGGGCTTGATGCTCTCGATCTGGACGCCGCTCATCTGGCCGCCGGCCATGACGGGGCGGATGCCCATCTGGTCCCGGAGCGAGTCGAGGTTCTTCATGAGGTACTGCTTCTCGTTCCGGTCGACGTTCCACTTGTTCGGGTTGGCCGTGTCGCGCTCGGTGCGGAAGGACCGCGGGTCGACGGGGGGGAGGGCGGGGCGGGACGACGGGGTCGAGGGACGCGCGCGGCGGTCGCGCGGGTCGGGCGGGCCGGCCGGGATCTCGTCCTTGACGAAGAGCCGCTCCTCCTTCCCCGCGTTCTGCACGACGATGTGGTCCTTGAGGACGCCGGTGATGCGGGCGGCGGTGCCGGGGAGGTTCGTGTCGGCGGCGAGCATGTGCATCTCTTTCGAGGCGTTGACGGTCACGACCGCCATGCCGGCGCGGGGGTCGTCGGAGGCGATGGTGCCGGTGAGCGTGAAGAGGGCCTCGAGGTCGGGGGGGGGCGGGGCCTCGGGTTTCACGACCGGGGCGGCCTCGGCGACGACGAGGCGGACGGGCATCGGCGTCTCCCAGACGGCCCGGAAGGAGTCGGGGGTGCGGGGGCCCGCGCCGGAGACGGGGGGCGCGGGCGCCATCCGGAAGTCGCGGAGCCCGGTGTAGTCCTTCGTCTCCACGGGGGAGATGAAATAGACAAGCGTGACGTAGAGGACGGCCAGGGCGGTGGCCGCGTTGAAGAGGCGGAGCAGGAGGATGGCGAAGGAGAACCGGCGCATGGTCAGGCTCCCGCCGCGGAGGTCACGGAGATCGGGCCACGACGCTCACGGAGCTCGCGAAGGCGGCGGCCCCGGCGAGCTCGCGACGACTTTCCCCAATTATAACGCGCGAGACGGTGAAGCGTTGGAAAAGACGGGGCGCCTGGCCTGACGAGCGGCTCGCGCGTGGAGAAATCCGAAATCCAAACATCAAGATCCGAATGAAATCCCAACAACAAATCCAAGGCGATGGGGCGGGACGCCCGGGGGAGAGGCTTCCCCGTTTCCGTGAGCGTTTGCCCCTCGTGCTTTGTCCCCCGCAGGGGAACGCAGATTACGCGGATTTTCGCGGATTACGCGGATTCCACACCATCTGCGAAATCCATTCCCGAGCTGTGACCTCCCGAATCTGCGTAATCTGTGTCACGCCCCAGAGGGGACTCTGTACGTGGGGC
>CAYUME010000902.1:0-2220 GCA_964445475.1 uncultured Planctomycetia bacterium | reverse complement strand
CGATGATTGGCGCCATGGCGTTCGGGATCATATGCGTGAAGATGATGCGCGCGCCCTCCCCCTCCAGCGCAACGACACCGACGGGAGCCCCCCCGCCGGGCACCTCCGCGTCTGGCGCGGCAGCACACGCCGCGTCCGTCCCGTAGGCGTCCTGCCGGGCCTGTTCCCGGTCGTTCTTCAGACAGCAGAACCGGTACTTCCGACCGCTCCCGCACCCGCAACCCGCATAGGGGTCAACCGACGGTCTCCAACCCATGGAATCTCCAAGAACCCCAGCGGTTCCCTGAAGCCCCCACCCCCGGGAACGTGCGAGAGAGCCCCCCGCGACGGATCTCGACAGGGGATCGACCCCGAACGTCCTCGGCCTGGCACCCGCGGCCCCCCCCGGGATCGACGGGCTCCAACACGATCGTTCAGGCCGCATCATAGGGGTTTGATGCGGCCTGTCAATCCCGGATTTCGGGTTACGGCGTGGGACGAGATCATATAATAGTGAAGAGCGGATCCTTCGGGAGGCAGACCCTGCGACAAGGCCTCCCCTTGCGCCGTCTCGCCGTTCCGGCCGCGCCGCCTCGTTTTGCGGAGCCCATTCCCGGAAGAGGACGTTATAATCCCCGCAGCCATGCGAGACCCCGACAAGGACACGTCCCTCGGCGGACCGGCGCGCAGCTTCCCGACGACAGCCTGGTCCGATGTCCTCGCCGCGGGCGACGCCGGGCGGCCGGACCGCGCCGAGCGCCTCGGCCTCCTCCTCGCCCTCTACTGGAAGCCGGTCTACGTCTACATCCGCGCCGCGTGGCGGAAGCCCGTCGAGGACGCCAAGGACCTCACGCAGGCCTTCTTCGCGCGGCTCCTCGAAACGGATACGATCGCGCGCGCCCGCGCCGACCGCGGCAGCTTCCGCGCCTACCTCAAGGCGGCCCTGAAACACTTCCTCATCAATGCAGGCCGCGCAGAGGCGGTGCGGCGGCCGGCGACGCGCCTCGTCAGCCTCGACGCGAACCCGGAGGAATTCGTCCGGCTCGGCCCCGCCGCGCCGGACGAGACGCCCGAGCGCGCCTACGACCGGCAGTGGTTCCGCTGTGTCGTGGACGCCGCGCTGGAGGCGCTGCGCGACCGGCTCGCGCGGGAGGGGAAGTCGGTCTACTTCGACGTCTTCAGCGCCTATGTCCTGGCGCCGGAGGCGGCCCCGGCGTCCGGCGACCCCGGCTACCGTGACGTCGCCGCGCGGCTCGGCCTCCGGGAGTCGGACGTCCGCAACCACCTCGCCGCCTGCCGCCGGGAGCTGCGCGCGATCCTCGCCGACCGGATCCGGGAGTATTCCGACACCGAGGCGGACGTCCAGGACGAGCTCCGCCTGCTGATGAGCCCATGAGCTGGACCGACCCGAGACTGGAACGGATCCGGGAGTTCATGACGACGGGCCCCGACGCGGGGGACGCCGGTGCGGCAACGCCGCTGCCCGACGACGCCCGCGTCGGCCCGTACCGCCTGCTCGCGACGCTCGGCGAGGGCGGGATGGGCGTGGTTTACCGGGCGAGCGACGAGCGTCTCGGGCGCGAGGTCGCGCTCAAGATGATGAAGATGCCGCCCGGCGCCGGCGCGGCGCTCGCCGAGCGCTTCCGGCGCGAGGAGCGGAACGCGGCCCGCCTCCGCCACCCCGGCATCGTCCCCCTCTACGAGGTCGGGCAGGCGGGCGACGCGCTCTACTACACGATGGAGCTCGTCCCCGGCCGGCCGTTCGACACCCGCGGCGGCGACCTCCGCGACCGGGTCCGCATATTGCATAAGGCCGCCCGCGCCGTCCAGCACGCCCATGACCAGGGCATCGTCCACCGCGACCTCAAGCCGGCGAACATCCTGGTGGACGACGCGGGCGAGCCGCGCATCCTGGACTTCGGGCTGTCGACGGACCTCGACGCGCCGGGCGACCTGACGCGACCCGGCCACTTCTTCGGGACGCCGGCCTACATGTCCCCCGAGCAGGCCGACGGCCGGGTGCGCGACGTCGGGCCGCGGAGCGACGTCTACGCGCTGGGCGTGATCCTCTACGAGATCCTGGCCGGCCGCGTCCCCTTCGCCGCGGAGACGAACCTGGAGCTGATCCGGCGGATCCTGACGGAGGAGCCGGCGCCGCCGCCGGGCCCGCCGGACCTCGTCGCGATCGCAGGGGCGGCGCTCGAGAAGGACCCGGCGCGCCGCACGGCACCGGCGGGGGCA
>CAYUME010000901.1:0-2224 GCA_964445475.1 uncultured Planctomycetia bacterium | reverse complement strand
AAAACCCGTGGGTGCAAGCCCATGAGGGTTCGAGTCCCTCCCTCGGCACAAGGAAACGCCCGCCCTGCAGCGCGTTGCGACAGGGCGGGCGTTTTCGCGTCGCACCATCGGACAGCTCCCCTGGAAACGCGCATCGGTCCGGACCGCCCCCTTGCCCCCTCCGCTTCGCTTCCACTATAATACCCGTCCGTACGTCTGTCAAAGAGCCGGGGGAGGGTTTACCGTTCCTTCCTGGAGGGAAATCAGGATGACCCGCACCACGCGCCGTTCCTTCCTCAAGGGGTCCGCGGGGGTGGCGGCCGGAGCGTCCGTCTTCCCGGTGCCGTCCCTCCGGGCCGCGCCGCTGGAGGCCGGCAAGCTGAATGTCGCCGTGATCGGCGCCGGCGGGATGGGCGGCTACGCCTTTGGCGAGGCCTGCGGCGAGAATCTGGTCGCCTTCGCCGACGCGGACAAGCGCAAGATCGACGGGTGCCTCAAGAAAAAACCCGATGCGCCCTTCTTCCAGGACTTCCGCAGGATGCTCGACAAGCACCACAAGGAGATTGACGTCGTCCTGATCTCGACCCCCGACCATACGCACTTCCCGGCCGCCATGGCGTCGATGCAGCTGGGCAAGCACGTCTTCGTGCAGAAGCCCCTGGCGCACAACATCTGGCAGGCCCGGACGCTGCGCAAGGCGGCGGCGCACTACAAGGTCAAGACGGCGATGGGCAACCAGGGCCACACCTTCGACGGACTGCGCCGGATCCGCGAATGGTACGAGTCGGGACTGGTGGGGGAGGTCCGGGAGATCGTCACGTGGACCAACCGGCCGCGCAAGCCGTGGTTCGTGAAGCCGACGGCCATCCCGCCCCAGACGGACGACGTGCCGGACGGGGTGGACTGGGACGTGTGGCTGGGACCGGCGGCGGAACGGCCTTTCAGCAACGAGTACATGCCGAGCCGTTGGCGCGGATGGTGGGACTTCGGTTGCGCCTCGCTGGGCGACATCGGGTGCCACACCTTCGACGCGCCCTTCTGGGCGATGGATCTGGGCCAGCCGACAAAGGTCGAAGTCCGGATGAAGGATCCGCCCGACAAACAGTACATGCCCTGGGGCGCGCTGACCACCTATCACTTCCCGGCGCGCGGGAAGAAGCCGGCCCTGACGATGACGTGGCACGAAGACGGCTATCCGCCGCCCCCCCCGAAGCGGTGGGAGGGCGACTTCAAGCCCGGCGAAGGCGGCATGGCCATGATCGGCTCCCAGGAGACGGTGTTCCACCCCGGCATGCGCCCCGACAGCCCGAGGCTGCTGCCCGACAGCCGCATGAAGGAGATGAAGTCGAAGCTGGACGAATTGAAGAAGTACCCTTCCGTGAAAGGCGGGCCGATCAAGGAGCTCTTCGGCGACATCAAGGGCTCCGGGCCGAAGGTGGGCTCGGATTTCGAGTACGCCACGCAGCTGACCGAGCTGGTTCTGTTGGGCGTGCTGGCCCAGCGGACCGGCGAGACCATCGAGTGGGACGCCGAGAACATGAAGGTGAAAGGCCACCCGGAGCTGGAGCCGCTGATCAAGGAGCCGGTGCGCAAGGGCTGGTCGTTCGGCGAGGACCTGTGGAAGTAGTCCGGACGAGCCCTTTTCCTGCCCGCGGCGCCCGGGAAGCGCCCGCCCCGCAGCGCGTTGCGGCGGGGCCGGCGTGCTCGACGACGCGCTGAACCGGAATCTCCACGTTGGCACCCGGGGCGTGATCGGGCTCCCGCTCCACGCGCACGACGAGCTGCGGCTCCGCTTCAAGGACCTCCGGGCCGGTCGCCCAAGAAGGGGTGGAACCCCCTGCCCGTCTTCGATCCCGGGGCGATTCGCGCGACCTGGACGGACGGCACCGTCGCGGAGTGGACCACCCCCTGGCTGGGCAGGGGATTCAAGGCCTGGAAGGACGACCCGGTGGACGCTTCCCGGAGACTGGAGCGGGGCGTCCCGCGCGACCCTGTATCCGCTTACGCCAGACGGTCGCGGCACCGGGGTGACCCTCCCGGTCCGCGACCGCGCGGTGTCGCCGACGCGCCTGCCCCAGATCCCGGAGGTCCTCATCCCGGAAACGAAATAGGCCGCCCCGCCCTGCCCTTGCGAAAGGCGGTGGGCGACAGGCCCGTGAACCGCTTGAAAGTGAGCCACATCTGCTCCGTGCTGGGGAATCCGCAGTCCCGGGCGATCTGCTTGCCCAGGTGGTCGCTCTCGACC
>CAYUME010000900.1:0-2228 GCA_964445475.1 uncultured Planctomycetia bacterium | reverse complement strand
TCGTCGTGCACCGATCCATCCACAAAGACCACCACATTGGGCTTGTAGAAGAAATCGGGCTGGACGTAGAGGTCGGGCGTCGTGTACTGGGCTTTGTCCGGCAGACGGAGCCGCCGGTCGTAGAGGAACTTCAGGAATTTCAGCTCCAGCGTCGAGTTCGGATCCGCCTGCGCGACGAGGACGGCGTACTGCTCTTCGTAGCTGAGGCCGCTGGAGGGTCGGATCACGGGCTGACAAGCCATCAACATCTCCAGCGCCTCCCTGATGAGCCGCCGGTCGATGACGGCGTGGAAACGCTGGTTGCGGTAGCTGAGCAGGTCGTCATACGAGGCGGGCGGCAGGAGACGCTCTTCCTCCTCGGGTTTGTCGAAATGGCAGATCTCGTACGCGGCGCGGACCACCTCGCGGAACCGCTCCGGCTTCTCCGTAAGCTGCGAAAGCACGCCCAGGCTGCCTTCGGAGGCCTCGTAGAGCATCACGTTCGGCGCCTCCCGGTCGCCCATCAAGGTGGACCCGATTTCGTTCGCATCCACCTGGAAAACCGCGCCCACGCCCTTTTCGAGGGCGTACTGGAGGGTGACCACGCCGGCATGGTCGAGCCCCAGCGCGGCGGAGGGGTGGAGATAGACCGCATCCGCCACGTCGTGCGTGAAGAGTTCGACCGTCTTCTGCGGATTGGTGAACTCCTCCCCGGGCGCCATCTCCACCTTCGGAGAGCGCCTCCACTTGCCCGTTTTCGTCTCGATCGCAAACCCTTTGTCCGCATAGTACCGCCAGCCGCGGTTAACGTAGTAGAGGCGCGCGGTGGGGATGTATTTGAGCGTCAACAGGACCTCCTCGTCCGCCATCAGGTCCAGGATCTCCACATCCTCCAGCGGACCATCCAGCGCGAAATACGTCTGCACGTCGTACCCCTCGCGGCTCCGTTCCTCCTCCTCGCAGGTGATGTTCTCCCGCGGGAAGGTCTGCACCTCCGACAATTCCAGCAGGTTCTTCAGGTGCAGCGCGGCCCCCTCGCCGGTCAGCGGAAGGCCCGTGATGGGGCAGTTCGTGAGGGTGTAGTGCTCGCCCCGCAGGAAATAGCCGGAGGCTTTGCTCACCTTTGCCTGCTCGAGCTTTTCGTCGATGTCGACCACGAGTTGGCGCCCCACGTCGAATTTGGCGCCGTTGTGGTAGATCAGGTTGCGCGGACCGAACTCGCTGATGGCGATCCGGCGCGGGCGGGAGACGAACTCCACGTCGTCCCCGACCGGGATCAGCGCGCGCACGGGCAGACTCGGGAAGTTGTATCCCGGCAGAAATCCCTCCGCCGCGAGGTAGCGATAGGGGTAGAATTCGCTCTGATTGCGGCTCCCCTTGACCTCGTTGCGGAGGAGTGCGAGTTGACGCCGGGCCTGTTTCTCCTCCCGTTCCGCCCGCCGCTTCTCCTCGCTCGTCGACTTGTAGTGCGGATCGTCGATGATCCGCTGGGCATCCGCCCGCTGTCGGAGCGCCGCCTGATAGAGCCCGCGCCAGCGGTTGATGGCCCGGTTGAACCCGAGCGGCGCCTCGTCGATCACGCGGTCTATCCACGTATCCGAAAACCAGCTTCCCTTGATTTCCCCGTCGAGCCGCTCGAGGACGCGTTCGAACCGCTTGCGGACGTTCGCGCGCTGGGCGCTCGTGAGATGCAGCGTCGCGGTGACGTCGTCGCGGAGCGGGAGTTGGGAGGGTTTGGTGAGATCGATGAGCGACGCGATGGAGACGTCGAGTGATTCGAGCCCGGCCTCGCTGAGGTAGAGCGCGTTGAGGTGGGTCTGGAGGAGTTCGCGGTTCGAGAGGTCGATCCGCGGGGGCGCGACGATGCCGGCCACGAGATCGGTCGCGTGGTTGAAGTAGTGGCGGTCGTGCGGGGAGGCGTTCGCGCAGTAGGTGAGGACGAGCGCCGCCTGTCCGCTTCGCCCGGCGCGTCCGCTGCGTTGGGCATAGTTCGCCGGGTTCGGCGGCGCGTTGCGCATGTGGACCACGTTCAGGTCGGCGATGTCGATGCCGAGTTCCATCGTGGGCGAGCAGAAGAGCGCGTTGATGCGCCCTTCGCGAAACGCCTGCTCCCGCTCCTGCCGGTCCTCGTGGCTGATCTGCCCCGTATGTTCCGCGCCGTGCAGGGAGCCGAACGCGGAGGGGTCCTGGCTGTAGACCGTCTGGAAGTATTTGTTCGGGCGGACGGGCGGCAGCGTTTTGAACGTGCG
>CAYUME010000899.1:0-2228 GCA_964445475.1 uncultured Planctomycetia bacterium | reverse complement strand
GAAGCGGAGACCCGCATTGGAGCACCGTGGCGCGAAGGGCGTCAAACGAAATGACGGTTCCCCGGCACGGGATCAACACGCCGGGCGAGGGGTGACCCTTGTGGTCGCCCGGACGTTGTTCTCGTCTTGCGCTAGCGCTGTTGCGTGAACTCGGGGGTCCCTGTCATGCGTCAATCTAGAGACAAGGTCCGGGCGGGGACAAGCCCCGCCCCTCGTCCGGTCGGACGAGCCGGGACGTCGATCACCGCTCGTAGAACGCCAGCCGCGCCTCCTTCGGCGCGAACGGGACGATGTCGATCCGGTTCTCGCCGGGCTTGAGGAGCCGCGTCACGTCCAGCCGGAAGGGCCTGCCGATGAAGCCGCCGGCATCCGCCCCGTTCACGGTCACGCGGGCGGCCTCCTCCGGGGCCAACTCGTCCATCTCGAGGCAGACGCGCGCCTTCGCGAGGTCGACGCCCGCCGGCAGCGCGCATTTCCCGTGGAAGATGTCCGCCTTGACCGGGCTGAGCGTCGCGCGGCCGCCGCCCCCGGCCGACAGGCTCCCCCAGGGCCCCTGGCCGAGCGGCGCCGCCACCTTCGCCTGCGCCCAGGCCTTGTCGTCGTGGCCCGGATTCTCCCATCCCGCCTGTTCTTTGTCGGATGCGCGCCACGCGGCGTCGGTCACGATCACCATGGGCTCGCCGCCCTCGAACCGGACCTCGCACCGGCCGATCAGGCCGGCCGGGTTGGGCGCGTTCGTCCCGTTGACCGCCGCGACCGCGAACACGTTCTCGCCGGGCTTGAGCCGCTTCGCAACGTCGATCTCCTCCGGCCGCGACCATTCGGCTCCCTCGCCGGCCTTCTGGCCGTTGACGAAGAGGGTGAACTCGTTGTCGGCGGAGCAGACGAACGTGGCGGACTTGACCTTCCGATCCGCCGGGAGCGTCGCGGACTTCCGGAAGAGGCGCTTCCCGGGCGGCGCGGCGCCGGCGGCGTTCGCCTCGAGCCAGATCCAGGAGGCGCCGGAGAGCGACGTCTTCCCCTTGCCCCCGGGCAGCTCCGGCTCGGGGTCGACGATCGACGTGTCGCGGACGACGGCGACCGGCTCGCGCGCGGGCTTCGCGTCGTTGCCGAGCCGCGGCGGCAGGGCGCGCTTCTGCGGCTGGAAAACCAGCAGGACGCTCTCGGACGGCTGCAGCGTGAGGTCGATCTCGACCGTCTTCTCGCCGGTCCGCTTGGTCGGCACGGCGGTCACCTCGTTCCGCATCGGGTCCCAGCACTCGGGCTCGCCGGCGGCCGTTACCTTGAAGCGGAAGGCGCGGGCCGCACCCTGGTGGTTCTGGTTGCAGACGAGGAAGACGTCGCGGCCGGACTTGACGCGGTGGAGGACGTGGAGCCAGCGGTCGGTCCGGCCGTCGAGCACCTCGAGGTCCGGCTGGATCCCCGCGTCGCCGGTCAGCGCCGCCTGGATCTCCTCCGGGGAGGGCTTCGCCGGCAGGAAGTAGGATCGTCCGCCTGCGTCGTTCGTCCGACAGGCCTTCGTCCCGGGCCGCGGATCGCGCCCCCAGACCGCCCCTGTCAGCGCCGCGATGTCGGCCGATGTCTTCCCGAGCGTCGCGGACGCCGACGGGAGCATCCCGTAGCCGACGACGACCCCGCCCGCATCGTAGAAAGCCTTCGCCTTGGCGAGCGTCTCGTACGGGACCACCTCGGCGGCGGGGACGATCAGGATCCGGTAGCGCTCCTTGTGCAGGGCGATCTCCTTCCCCTCGATCCGCGCCGCCGCGAAGGCGTCGTACGGCATCCAATCGCAGTCGAAGAGGGCATCGTCGAGCGCGTCGGTCATCTCGTCCGGCCGGATCTTGTTCCCCGCGTGGTAGCTCTGGCCGAGGAAGAGGAAGGCGACGGGGGCGACGTGGCGGCCACCGGCCAGCAGGAGGCTCAGGCGGCTCGTGTAGTCGGCGTAGACGCGGTAGAGCGGGTAGCGCGGCTCGAAGCCGCCGTTGTAGAAGTACGGCGGGCAGTCGCGGTCGTGGGGGGCGCGCGGGTTGAAGCTGTGCGGGACCATGTAGTTGATGCCGCGCACCTGCATCTGGTCGGTCAGCCACTTCATCTGGGGGTAGGTGATGTCCTGGCCGTAGGCCCCGAAGATCTCGCACATCGCGATGTCGTCGGCCTTGTTGTAGACGTGCGAGATGGAGCTCCCCAGCTTGGCCATCTGCCAGAGGCCGACCTTCTTCTGGCCGGGG
>CAYUME010000898.1:0-2234 GCA_964445475.1 uncultured Planctomycetia bacterium | reverse complement strand
GAGCTCTGTGCCTACCTGGCCTGGGCGGACGGCGAGAAGGTCCCCGTCCATCTTCTCGGCGGCGGCAGCAATGTCGTCTTTGCCGACGCCGGCTACCCGGGCCTCGTCCTCCGCGTCGCCATCGCCGGCCGCTTTTTCCGGAAGGACGGCCCGGAGCACGTCCTCGCCGTGGCGGGGGCCGGCGAGCCGTGGGACGCGTTCGTCGCCGAATGCGTCCGCCGCGGGCTCGGCGGCCTCGAGTGCACCTCCGGCATCCCCGGCTGCGCCGGCGCCACCCCGATCCAGAACGTCGGCGCCTACGGCCAGGAGGTGGGCGCCGTCGTCCGACGCGTCCGGGCGATCGAGCGCCGGTCGCGGAAGCAGGTCGAGATCGACGGGTCGGAGTGCGGCTTCCGCTACCGGCACAGCCGGTTCAAGGGGGAGGACCGCGACCGGTACCTCGTCACGGCGGTCGTCTACCGCCTCCGCGCCGCCGCCGCGCCCTGCACCGCCTACGAGGAGCTGAAGCGCCACCTCCAGAAGACGGGCCGGGATCCCGCGAGCCTCCCGGCGGGATCGGAGGGGCTCGAGGCGGTCCGTTCGGCCGTCCTCGAGATCCGGAAGCGGAAGTCGATGCTGGCCGATCCCGCCGATCCCGACGCGCGCTCGGCGGGGAGCTTCTTCGTGAACCCGCTCCTGGACGCCCGCGCGTTCGTCGCGCTGGAGAAGCGCTGGCGCCAGAAGGGCGGCACGGGCGGCATCTCCGCCTTCGATGCGGAGGAGCCGGGGCTCGGGCGCCTCAAGAAGGTCTCCGCCGCGTGGCTGATCGAGCAGGCGGGCTTCACGAAGGGGCTGCGTCGCGGCGGCGTTGGCATCTCCTCGAAGCACGCCCTGGCGCTCGTCAACGCCGGCGGCACGGCGAAGGAGCTGCTGGCGCTGGCCGGGGAGATCCGGTCCGGCGTCAAGGCCCGGTTCGGCCTGGAGCTCGCGTACGAGCCGGTGGTCGTCCGGGGCTGAGCGCGAGGCCTTTCCGTGCGGGTGTCGACGGCCCGCCTGTCTCCCGATCCCCCACGGTCTCTATCACACCACCGTTGCCTGGGAGCCGGCGGTCTTTTTCGAGGCCAAGGCGGTGCCGTACCGGCCTCTCGCCCCGGAGGAGCGGGCTCCCTGGGCGCCGCCGGAGGGGGCGCAGGCGGCGGAGGCCTACCGGCGGGGGCTGCTGGATCGGGTCCCCGCGGCCCACCCGGGCTGAGCGGGCGGGGGGTGTCCGGTTCCCTCCGTTTGTGATGTATGGTGAGGCGTCCCGGGCGCACCCCCTTCCGTCGTGATGAACCGCTTCGGAAAGGAACACCCCCATGCCCATTTCCCGCCCCCGCCTTCTCGGCCTCCTCCCGGCGCTGCTCGTCGCCTGCCCGGGGACGTCCGGCGCGGAGCCGGAGGCCCGCCGACCGAACATCGTCGTCATTGTCGCGGACGACATGGGCTTCTCGGACGCCGGCTGCTACGGCGGGGAGATCCGGACGCCGGTCCTGGACGGCCTGGCGAAGGAGGGGCTTCGCTTCACGCAGTTCTACAATACCGCGCGCTGCTGGCCGTCCCGCGCCTGCATCCTGACCGGCTTCTACGCCCAGCAGGTGAACCGGGATCCTGCCGGGAAGCGCCCCCCCTGGGCCCGGCTCCTTCCGGACTTCCTCAAGCCGCTCGGCTACCGCAGCTACCAGAGCGGCAAGTGGCACGTGGACGGGAAGGTGCTCGACGGCGGCTTCGATCGCTCCTACGCGCTCAACGATCACGACCGCAACTTCAATCCCCGCGCGCACACGCTGGACGACCAGGCGCTCCCGCCGGTCGCTCCCGGCGGCGGCTACTACACCAGCACCGCCATCGCCCAGCGGGCGATCGACATGCTGGGCGAGCACGAGGCGCAGCACGCGGGGAAGCCGTTCTTCCTTTACCTCGCCTTCACCGTCCCGCACTTTCCCCTGCACGCCCCCCCGGAGGACATCGCCGTCTACCGCGACCGCTACGCGGCGGGCTGGGACGTCGTGCGGCGGGAGCGCCACGCGCGCCTGAAGGCGCTGGGCATCGCCGACTGCGCCCTCCCGGCGCTCGACACGGAGACGATCCCCGGCTGGAACCTGCCGGAGGCGAAGCTGCGCGAGGCGATCGGTCCCGGCGAGGCGGGCCGCGCCGTCCCCTGGGACTCCCTCTCCGCCGAGCAGAAGGCCTTCCAGGCCGGAAAAATGGCGGTCCAC
>CAYUME010000897.1:0-2237 GCA_964445475.1 uncultured Planctomycetia bacterium | reverse complement strand
TCCGCGAAGATCGGCCCCGACTGGAAGCGCGTCTGCTTCACCGCGACGGCTGACATCCCCCCCTCCGGCTTCTGGCCCCACCCCCACTACACCGTCCTCATCGAGGGCACCGTCCCCCTCCAGGTCGACGCCGTCGTCGTCCAGCTCGGCCGCGACAAGGCCGAGCAGTACGTCCCCCGCCGTGAGATCGAGGTCCTCTCCGACTGCCCCGACCTGCCGGGCTACGTCGGCGCGGGCAACCTCCTCGAGAAGGGCGCGACCGTCAAGCTCGTCGCCCACGCCTCGAACCCCGGCGCCGCCCCGCGCGACGTGACCCTCCGCTGGCAGTTCGTCGACTACGAGGGCGAGCGCCCGATCGGCAAGCCCGTCGAAAAGCGCGTCATGATCCCCGCGGGCGGCACGGTCTCCGAGACGATCGCCGTCCCGCTCCCCGCCACCGGCTGCGTCCTCTCCCGCGTCAGCGCCCTCGCCGACGGACAGGAGATCGACCGCTCGGACCTCCCGCTCACCTCGCTCCCCTATTCCTTCGCGCCGCGCAAGCCGGACTATCGCGAGCGGTTCGGCGGCTCGTTCTTCGGCCCGAAGAGCGCCGCCCTCGGCAGCCGCATCGGCTTCGGCTGGAGCCGATGGTACCCCCACACGAAGTGGCAGGACCACCAGCCGAAGGGGCCGGACGACTGGGTCTGGTTCGACACCGAGGTCTCCCTTCTCGAAGGCCTCGGCATCTCCTCCCACCTCGTCCTCTACGGCTGGCCGAAGTGGATCATGGACGACCAGGACCCGCGCCCGAAGGACATGCGCTGGGCGGCCGCCGACCCGCGCTGGGAGGACCTCACCGTCGAGACGGCGTGGGACCGCTACCTGAAGAAGGTCGCGGAGCACTACAAGGGGCGCGCCGTCATCCACGAGATCGAGAACGAGCCCGAGTTCGACAAGTGGGACCGGCTCCAGGACGAGTACGCCGCCTTCACCATCCGGAGCGCCCGCCTCCTCAAGAAGGCCGACCCGTCGTGCCGCGTCATGATCAACAACGTCTACGGCATCCCGAGCGGGCTCAACCGCCGGTTCCTCGAGAAGGGCGGCGCGAAGCACATCGACATCATCTCGTGGCACGACTACCACGCCGGCTGGCTCACGGACGGCATGGGGATCCGCCGCATGCGCGCCGCCCTCGACGCCCTCGGCGGGCAGCGCGTCGAGATCTGGTTCAACGAGGGCTGGGCCTACACCAACACCGCCGTCGACGAGCCGCTCGCCTGCACCCCCCTGACCGCCGCCGAGGGGACCCACGCCATGTTCGCCTCCGTCGCCGAGATGACCGTCGCCGGCCAGGAGAAGACCGTCCTCTTCCACACCGGCTACGAGCAACACGGGATGAGCTTCTGGGACTACAGCGGCCCGGGAACGATGCTCTGGGACTGGTACGGCTACCCGCTGCCGCTCGTCGCCGCCTGGAATACGCTCTGCCACCATATTGGCCTCAGCGAGCGCGTGGCGCTCGTCCGTCCGGAGGGCGCGAATCTCTGCGTCTTCCAGGATCTCCGCAACGGCCGCGGCGTGATGATCGCCTACGCCGACCGCGAGGCGAAGGCCGACGTGAAGGTCGAGCTCCCCTTCTCGGGGCTGACCGCCGAGGACATCATGGGCAACGCCGCGCCGCTCGGCAAAAGCCTGCTGATCCTGCCGAAGAGCGGCCGGCCCGTGATCCTCTACGACGCCGCCAAGACGTCCGGCAAGGCGTTCGCCGCGAAGCTCGAGCCGCTCGACCGGAAGAACGCCAGCTTTGTCAGCGCCGGCGGCGAGTCGTTCCGACTGCCCCCCGCATGGGAAGGCAAGGTCAAGGGCTCTGCCGAGGGCAACCCCGCCATGGCCGCCGGCAAGCCGGTCTGGCGACTCGACCAGGTCTGGCCGCCCGAGCCGGAGAAGGCCGCCAGCTATCGGCCGCTCGTCTGGCAGGACGGCTGGTGGGTGGCCGTCTCCGACGCCGTGGGCGGCCAGCCGAAAACGGAGATGAAGGACGGCGCGATCCGGATGGAGTTCCGCGCCCGGCACGGCAATCCCCCCGCCGAGCGCATCTGCGGGCTCTCCTTTATCGCCCCCAAGGCCGGCCCCTGCCGCCTCGCGGGCTCCGCGCAGCTCCGCCTCTGGGACGGCAACATCGCCGTCCGCCTCTCCGTCCTCCGCAAGACGAAGGCCGGCGCCTCCGAGATCGCATCCCTGAAGCTCGAGAAGGAGAA
>CAYUME010000896.1:0-2246 GCA_964445475.1 uncultured Planctomycetia bacterium | reverse complement strand
TCTCGCTGGATCGCGACATCATCACGAACGTGAAGGCGATGGCGATGACGACGACGACGGCGACGCTGATGAGGGCCTTCGTCTTGGAGCTCATGCCCCGGCGGGGCGGGGCGGGGTAGGGCGCCGCCTCCTCGTCGTAGTACCCCTCCTCCGCCTCCACGGCCTCCGGGGGCGGCATGCGCCGGGTCGATCCGCCGCGCGCCAGGCCGGGCATGGGGCGCGTCGTCGCGCGGCCCATCCGCGAGGAGGAGCCGGGGCGCCCGCCGGGCGAGACGCGGGGCACGGGGCCGGTGCCCGGGCGCGGGCCGGTTCCGGACCCGACGCGGGGCACGGGGCCCGTCCCGGGACGCGGCACGTTTCCCGAGCCGGGGCGCGTTCCGGGACGGGCCCCGGGGTGGTGTGTCGCCGTCTCGACGCGCGTCGCGGAGGGGGGGCGCTGCGGCTGCATCTGCATGCGGGTGAGGACGACGGTCTGGCCGGGGAGGCCGGCGGGCGGTTGCGTGCCCTGCGGCCCGCCCAGCTTCACCCCCATCTGCGAGGCCAGGTCGATCGTGCACCGCGCGCAGAAGAAGTTCCCGTTCTTGTCCTTGGCGGTCATCCGGGCGGTGATATCCGCCTGCGGGATCATCGCCTTGCAGCGGATGCAGTTGACGGGCACGGGGATGCCTCCGGCGGGGTCCAGGGCGTCGGGGCCGCGCGCGGCGGCCGGTCGCGAGGAGGGTAGTCTAGGCGGGGGCAAAAACCGTGTCAATGGTTTTGGCGGACGGTCCGTCCGGCTTGCCCCACAGCGTGCCGAGCAGCCGGGCCGTCTCCGGGTCGTGCGCGAGCCGCTCGCCGCGGACGAACGGGAAGAAGTCGTTCCCCGCGAAATACGCCTCGCGCGTCTCCGCTCTTCTCGAGCCACGCGCGCGACAAGTGGTAGCAGCCGCCGGGAACCCTGGGGTTGTTCGCCTCCAGCCAGAAGACGCCGCCGCGGAGCTTCTCCCGGGCCGGCGCGGGGATCGCGACGTTGACGTCGTAGCGCTTCCCCCGGAGGTGTTCGAGGACCCGCGTCCCGCGAAGGGGGGGGATTGCACGAAGCGGACGAAGCCCGTCGGTTTCGGGGCCAGGGAAACGCCCCGCGATCTGGAGCCGGGCGTCGCGGTCAAAAATCGATCTGGGCGCCGACTTCGAGCAGGACGGACGTGAGCGAGTCCAAAGGGGTCTCGTCGGGCGCGGCGTCATCCCCGAGCTCCGGGTTGTCCACGAAGCGGAATTTCAAGCCGGCCAGGACGGATACCGAGGAGATCCGGTAGCCGACCCGGAATCCCGCGTCGGCCGCCATCCGGTAGCAGCGCTGCACGACCTCGACATTGCTCGACACGCCTGCGTTGGTAACGGTCTCGTCGACCGACGGGTAATGGGCGAAGCCAAGTCCCAGGGAGCCCGTGCTGAAGAACCCGTCCCCCCAGTCGTAATAGACCCGGAACCCGGCGAAGGCGGTCCAGATCAACATGTCGTCCACTTCGACGCGGTTCGTCCGGTAGCTGTCTGACTTGCCGCTGAAGTTGTTCACGCCCAGCGACGCGTAGATGCCGACGCTCAGGTCCTCCAGGACGTTGCCTTCCAGGAGGTGCGCCTCCAGGTCGAATCCCGGTCGGGTTTTGAACGCGGAGTACCAGTCGGAGTTCTTTCTCAGGAAGCCCTGGTGCAGGTACAGGGAAAGGGCATCGTCGTGCTGGGGGGGGGGTGGGGGGGAGGTCGGCCGCGCCGAAGGAGGCGAGGCCGAGGATCCAGCTTGCGGACAGGAGCGCGTAGCGCATGATCGTCCCCCCAAGAAGGTCGCCGTGAAACGAGGCGGTCGTCAAAGGCGCAGTCGCCCTGCTCGCCCGCATCGCATCAGGGACCCGTGATGGACAGGTCATAAGATCCGTAGGTGGCAATCTGCGGGAATCCTGCCGTTTCACCCGAGTAGGGAGCCGCCATGATGTAATAGGTGCCCGACATGGTCGGCGTGTAGCTGATCAGGGAGTTGGGGCCGCCGCTGTCGTCGTTCTCGGCGACCAGGGAGATCGAGCTGTTGTAGAGCCGCAGATAGGTGTCGGCGCCGTCCCCGAGGTTGGACGTCGCGAACTGGTAGGCCTGGCCAGCCGTCAGGTTGAGGCGGAACCAGTTCTGGTCGCCCACCGGATTGACGCCCGTCTTGAAGAAAGTCAGGGCCGTATAGGTCGCCGGCAGGCCCGCCACGGCCGTGGCGGTTCCGCTGG
>CAYUME010000895.1:0-2247 GCA_964445475.1 uncultured Planctomycetia bacterium | reverse complement strand
TGAAGAAGAACCTGGGGAGCAAATAGGACGGGGCGGGCCCGACCGGCCACCGCGAGAAAGCCCCGGCTTTGCCGGGGCTTTTTTGTCGGCCGCGACGGTGCTCGGCCGAATTCAATATAATGTACTTGCCTCTTCCATATTGAACGGCTACAGTGCCCCCGCGCATCGCGGCCGTATCCTCTTCCGCCTTCGAGGCCTCGCGACATGGCACCGCAGGACGACCGGACACCGGAAGACCGCGAGGCGACCGACGCGCCGCCCTCCGCGCCGACCCCGGACGAGACGACGCTGGACGACGTCAAGCAGCTCGGCATGTGGGCGGCCATCGGCAGCCTGGGCTACGTCTTCTGGGTCGTCGGCGGCATGGAGATGATCGAGCGCCTCGCCTTCTACGGCGTGCGCGCGGTCGCCACGATCTACGCCACACGCCCGGCCTCCGAGCACGGCCTCGGCGTGACGATGGCGACCTTCGGCTGGCTGCTGATGTGGTGGAACCTGGTGCAGTCCCTCATCCCCGTCTTCACCGGCGGCCTCTCCGATCGCTACGGCTACAAACAGACGATCTTCGCCTCCACGGTGCTGAAATGCCTGGGCTATCTCGTCATGGCGTGGTGGCCCTCCTACACGGGGTTCTTCGTCGGCGCGATGCTCCTGGCCACCGGCACCGCGGTCTTCAAGCCCGGCATCCAGGGGACGCTCATCAAGTCGACGACCCGCCGCAACAGCTCCATGGCGTGGGGGCTTTTCTACCAGACCGTGAACATCGGCGGGTGGATCGGGCCGCTCATCGCCCTGCACATGCGCTCGCGGATCGGTTGGGAGTACGTCTTCTACACGAACGCCGGGTTCATCTGCCTGAACTTTCTTCTCCTGCTCACCTACCGCGAGCCGGGGAAGGCGGAGCGCCTCGAGCGCCTGCGGCGCGCCCGCGTGTCCGGGGAACGGCCGCGGAGCCTCTTCCTCGAGTCGCTGGCCGAGCTCCGGAAGCCTCACCTCTCGGTCTACCTGCTCATCTTCTCGGTCTGGTGGCTGATGTTCCCGATGCTCTGGGACGTCCTGCCGAAATATATCGAGGACTGGGTCGACACCGGGCCGATGGTCCGGTTCCTCTTCGGAGCGGAGGGGGCGTCCAGCGAGGTCTGGAAGTTCCTCTTCGGCATGGACGAGGCCGGCCGGACCATCCAGCCCGAGGGGATCGTGAACATCAACGCCGGCATGATCATGCTCACCTGCTTCCTCTTCGCGGCGGTGGGGGCGCGGATGCGGGCCACGACGAGCCTGCTCGTCGGCACGCTCCTTATCGTGTCGGCGCTGGCGGTCTTCGGCGCGACGAACGGGATCGGTTTCGCCGTCCTGGCGATGGTGATCTTCAGCGCCGGGGAGATGCTCGCCAGCCCGAAGTACAGCGAGTTCCTCGGCAACATCGCGCCGCCGGACAAGAAGGCGATGTGGATCGGCTTTTCTCAGGCGCCCATCCTCATCGGGTGGACGATCGAGGGGAAGCTCGGTCCCCAGCTCTACCACCTGTTCTCGTCCAAGGACATCTTCGCGCGGGAGCTGCTCCTCCAGCACGGCCTGTCGCCCGAGGCCGTGACCGAGCAGGCGCTGCCTGTCGGCGAGGCGTTCAGGAAGCTGGTCGAGGTGACCGGGCAGGGCGCCGAGGCGCTGACACGCCAGCTGTACGAGGCGCACGCCGTCGGCACGACATGGTACGTCTTTGCGGGCATCGGGGTGCTGGCGGCGGCGATGATCTACGGGTACGGACGCTGGATCCAGAGGCTCGCGAAGGACGGTGCGCGCACGGCGACGTCGTCCGAGACGGCGGGACCGGCGTGAGCGCGACCCGCCACGTGAGGCCGGGACCGAGTCTCCTGCGGTCACCCGTGCCCGTCAAGAAGAGGGCTCCCCGGCGACAGGGTGGAGGGCGGCTCGTCTGGGTGGCCCGCGTCGTGAGGGGCGGGGCTTCCGTCTTTCGCCGGTTCGCGCCACTCCCGGCTGGATCCCCCGCCTCCGTCTGACGCGGGAGCCCTGCGCCGCGCGCTTCCCTCCGACCCGCACCGGCACGGGCGCGCGTCCCGCCGTCTCCCTCCCGCGCAGGACGAGACCTCGTTCGTGAGATCAGCCCTTCAGGGCCTCGGCGAAGCCGCGGAAGAGCAGGCCTACGGACGTGGCGCCGGGGTCGGGCGACCCGATGCTGCGGTCTCCGAGGTTCCGCGCCCGACCCTGGCGCGCGCGCAGCGGCGCGGT
>CAYUME010000894.1:0-2250 GCA_964445475.1 uncultured Planctomycetia bacterium | reverse complement strand
TCCGCCCGTCGTCGGCTTCCTGGCCGCCGGCGGCGACCCGGGCGATCCGCTCATCCTCCTCGTCGCCGCCTTCTTCTTCCTCTGGCAGATCCCGCATTTCTGGCTGCTGCTGATCCTCTGGGGGGACCAGGTGGAGGCGGCGGGGCTGCCGGCGCTCGGGCGCGTCTTCGGCGCGGCGGCCCTGCGGCGCGTCACGTTCATGTGGATGGCGGCCGCGGCCGCGGCGGGGATCGCCCTCGCCGCGACGGCGCGCGGCCGCATCTCGGTCCCGGCCGGCATCGCCCTCCTCGCCGCCGCCGCCTGGATGGCCGGGAGCGCCGTCCCCGTCCTCCGCCCCCCCGCGGACGGCGCCCCCGCCGCCCCCTTCCGCCGCGCCTTCGTCCGCATCAACCTCTACGCCCTGGCGGTGATGCTGGTGCTCGGCGTGGATGCGCTGGTGGGTTGATTCCGGGTTCCGGGTAGCGCTGGACGGACTGCGGAATCCCCCGTTATAGTGTGCGACGCGCCCGTTGCGAGGCCGCCCGCGCCATGGACTTCCCTGTCTGGCTCGTCGAGTTCCTGACCGCGCCGATGCTCATCCCGGCGATCGCGGTCCCCCACGTGATCGTCGCCATGTTCGCCGTCGGCGGCGGCATCCTCCTGGCCGACGGCGTCGCCCGCGCGCGCCGCGACGGGCGGGAGGAGGCCCTCCGCCTCCTCCGACAGCAGACCCGCGCCTTCATGCTCCTCAGCCTCGTCTTCGGCGCCGTCACCGGCGTGGGGATCTGGTGGACGATCGGGCTGACGAGCCCCGAGACGACGCGCGACCTCATCCGCATCTTCGTCTTCGGCTGGGCCGCGGAGTGGGTCGTCTTCCTCGTCGAGATCGTCGCGCTGATGGCGTTCTACTACCTGTGGGACCGGGTGACGCCCCGCGAGCACGTGATCCTGGGCTGGATCTACGCGGCCGCGGCGTGGGTCAGCCTCGTCCTGATCACCGGCATCACCTCCTTCATGCTGACGTCGGGGTCGTGGAAGCCGGGGGCGGGGTTCTTCGCGGCCTTCTTCAACCCGTCGTTCGTCCCGCAGGTGCTGCTCCGGACGGGCGCGGCGCTCGTCCTCGGCGCCCTCGGGCTGGGCCTGATGCTCTCGCTGCAGCGCGGGGCGAAGGGGGACCGGGAGCGGATGCTCCGCCGGATGTCGCTCGGGGGGCTGGCCGGCATGGCCCTCCTGCTGGTCGGGGCCGCCGGGTACGTCTGGACGCTCCCCGACCATGCGCGGCTCAATCTCGTCCGCGCGCCGATCCTGAACGCCATGACGGCCGCGGCGCTCGCCTCCGGCCTCGTCGTCCTCGCCGCCCTCGCCGGCGGATTCTTCGCCGGCGCGCGCTGGCTCAACCCGCCCTTCGCCCTCCTCATGGTCCTCGCCGCCGCCGTCGGCGTGACCGCCGGGGAGTTCATGCGCGAGGCGGCGCGGAAGCCCTATCGCATCGAGCGCCAGGTCCTCGCCCCCGGGTTCCGCGTCGCCGACGTGGAGGCGATCCGGAGCCGGGGGCTGGTCGCGTCGTCGCTGTGGCCGCGGGAGTACTGGCAGGCGTACGAGAGGCGGAGACAGGTCGTCGAGGACGGCGTGGCATCGCCCCGCGTCCGGCAGGTCCTCCTCGGCGAGACCGTCTTCAACTACCACTGCGCCGCCTGCCACGCCCACGTCGGCTACAACGGCATCGTTCCCATCGTCCAGCCGTGGACGCCGGGGCTTCTGAAGGACACGATCCGGCACCTGCACCGGACGAACCCCGCGATGCCGCCCTGGGTGGGCAGTGAGTCCGAGCGCGACGCCCTGGTCTCCTATCTGTCCCAGTACGCGAAGGGCCGTGCGGCGGATTAGCGTGGAGGCCCGGGTTCCGGCCTCGGTCATTAGGATGGGATCCTTGTGTTGATTCCGCCTCCGGACCCCATCGGCCTCCCCGTGACCCCGGTGATCCTGGTCGTCCTCAAGACGGCCGGGTTCTTCCTCCATGCCCTGCTCATGACGCTCTGGCTGGCGGGGATGCCGGCGGCGGCGCTGCTGCGGCGGTCCCGTCCGCGCGTCGCGGATCGACTCTTCCGCGCCATGCCCTTCGCCTTCGCCTTCGGCATCAACGCCGGCATCGTGCCGCTCCTCTTCCTCCAGACGCTCCACCCGGAGCTCTTCTTCCCGGCGACGATCCTCCAGGCCTGGTTCTGGCTCCTCGTGATCCCGCTCGTCCTTGCCGCCTATGCGGCCGGGATC
>CAYUME010000893.1:0-2251 GCA_964445475.1 uncultured Planctomycetia bacterium | reverse complement strand
TGGCATACGCCCGCGCGTACGCATACGACATCCGGCCGTGGCCCCCGTCGCCCCACCGTGACCCCGCGCTGTTCCGGAAGCGGAAGGCGCCGCCGCCGGGCGTCCGCGCATCGTCCTCGTAGCCCACGAACACGACGCTGTGCCCGTCGAAGACGCCGTCCGGAGACGGCACGTCCATCAGCTCGTGGCCCTTCGCCGTCTTCGGCCACCGCAGCCCGCAGGCCACGGGATGCCCCCGCGCGAGGGCCTCCTTGATCGCGAGAAACTCCGCGTCGCCGAGCGGGGCCAGGAGGTCCCATCGCCGGATCCAGGAACAGTGCCAGCGCGCGCCCCGGACGCGGGCGTTCTCCCGCGCCGCGTCCGACGGGCGGCGCGCGGCGCCGGCGGCGCACGCGTAGGGCATCAGCGCGTCGTCGCAGATCCCGAGGGCGTTCAGCCCCTGGACCGCCTCCGTGAACATGGCCTGATCGCCCTTCAGGCCGGTGGCCTCGTTCGCGGCCCAGATCAGGTACTCCACCGAGAGGCGCGGGAACGGTCCGGGCTTCCCGCTGCGGGCGCACTCGAAATCGGCGAGCGCCGCGACGGCGAAGAGGGAGCAGGTGTCGCGCCCGCCCTGGGAGTCCGGCTCCAGACCGATCGCCCGGAAACGCGGGACGAGATCGACCGTGTCCGGCAGGGCGAGGGGCGGCTGTGCGACGGCGAGACCGGCCGCAAAGAGCGCCGACGCCAGGACGGGAATGCGCGCGCAGGCCGTGTTTCTCATCGTCCACGATCCCCGCCGGCGTCTTCGATAAACCTCCGCCGCGCCTCGTCCATCACCCCCGCGACCTCGCGCGCCATGCGCTCCACGCCGAAGTCGCGTCGCACCGCCTCCCGCCCCGCCGCCCCCAGCGCGCGCGCCCGCGCGGGATCGAGCAGCAGGGATTCCAACCCGTCCGCCAGCGCCTGCGGCTCCCCCGGCTCGACCAGGATCCCCCCGCCCGTCGCCTCGATCAGCTCCGGAAACGCCGCGCAGCGCGGCTGCACCACCGGCACGCCGCTCGCCAGCGCCTCGATCACGTACAATCCGAACGACTCGCCGTACGTCGCCGGGACCGAAAGCACCGAAAGGGACCGGAGGAAGGCGATCTTGCCCGCGTGGTCGATGTTCGGGAGGAACGCCACATCGCCCGCAAGCCCCGCGGCCGCAAGGCGCTGCCGCTGGGCCTCGACGTACGCCGCATCCTCCTTCGTCATGCTCCCCGCCGCGCGGAGCCGCACCGGCCCCGACCGCCCGCTGCGCCGCAGGAGGATGAATGCCTCGACGAGCGCGTCGAGCCCCTTGAGGGGGTTGAGACGCGCAAGAAAGCCGACCACCGGAGGTTCCGGCGACGCCTCCGCCGAAGCATAGCCGTCGAGCGCGATGCCGTTCCAGACCGGCCGCACGCGCTCCGCGTGAAGCCCGAGCCGCCGCCCCATGACCTCCCCGTAGTACCGGCTCACCGGGATGAACGCGTCGATCTCCGCCGCGCGCTCGCGCAGCAGCGCCCACGCCCCCCCCCGGTGAGGCTCCGGCATCCCGTCGAGGAAGTAGTCCTCCCCCTGCAGCGTGCAGACGACCGGCGCCACCGCGTCGCGGCGGATCCGCCGCGCCATCCCGGCCAGGAGGGCGTTGGAGAGGCAGACGACGTCCGGCTTCTCCTCCGAGAGCCACGCAACGAGCTTCTCCAGCTCCTTTGCCTGGTTTCCCCCCTCCCCGCGGAGCATGGAGACGGTCATCGCCCCAACCTCCTGCATGGAGGTCATCCCGGCCTGCTTCGCGGCCATGTCGAGCAGGACGCGGGCGTCGAAGAGCCGGTCCATCCACGCGGGGGTCTTGCGGAACAGCGCGGCGTGCTGCTGGAGGTAGACGTTGACGCCTCCGAAGAAGAGGGGCGCACCGGCGCTGGCGTCCGCCTCGTCGACGATGTGGGGCAGGTAGAGCGGGACGGAGAGGGCGTCATGCCCGAGCCGGCGGAGGGCGGTGACGAGCGCGTTGTCGCGGACGCAGCTGCCGCAGTAGAAGCTGCCGGTGCCGGGGGTCAACTGGACGATCTTCACGGTCCGGCGCTCCAGGACGCAAGGACAAAGCACGGAGTCACGGAGATCACGGAGACGATCACGGAGGAGAATCCCAACAGGCTCCTCCGTGCCCCCTCCGGGATCGCCGTGTTTCCGGGCCCCGTTCCTCCACGGGATAGCGCAGTGGGCTTCAACGAAGCACGGATTCAGG
>CAYUME010000892.1:0-2264 GCA_964445475.1 uncultured Planctomycetia bacterium | reverse complement strand
CGGGTTGCGGCCGACGACCCAGTGGAGCTGGTCGAGGGCGAGGTGGGCGAGCGCGGGATCCCCCCGCAGGTGCGCCGCCGTCGAGACGGCCTTCGCCTGCGAGAGGATCGTCCCGTAGTTGCCGCGGAAGGTGGCGTCCGGCTGGACGGGGTAGACGCGGACGTGCCAGCCGCCGCCGGCGGGGAATCCGCTCGCGATCTGCTCGCGCACGGCCTCCCTCCGGTCCGGGCCGTGGCGCTTGGCCTCGTCGACGTGTCGCAGCGAGTTCGGCAGCATCCGATAGGGCGTCGTGAAAGAGGCCATGGCCTGTTGATAATAGCGGGAATGGAGTGCGACGGCGGCGTACCAGTCCATCCACGCGGGGTCGTCGGGGAAGAGGCGGCAGAGGGCCGCCAGGGCGACGACGGGGGCCTGCTCGTGGCTCCGGTGCATGTAGGTATGGATCCCGTGCCGGCGCGGGTCGCGGTGGAAGAAGCCGGTGAGCGGCGTCTCCAGGCCCGGGAGGAAGGCGCGCTGCTGGCTGGCGACGATCGAGGCGGCGAAGGCGCGCGCCCGGTCGGCGTAGTCCGCCTTCCCTCCGTCGGCGCGGAGGAGCTCGATCGAGGCGAGGGCGCCGACGGCGGCGAGCTCGATGTCCGTCTCCTCCGGCTTCCGCTTCGCCGCGTCCTCGACGCCGGCCCGCCAGTCCTCGCGCGCCATCGCGAGGGCCTTCGCGGCGAGGGCGGGGTCGTCGTCCTTCAGGACGCGGGCGGCGAGGGCCTCGACCGCCGCGGCGTAGAAGGAGCCGCCCGCCTCGCGCTGCGCCTTCGCCGTCACGTCGTCCACCGTCCCCGGCTCGCCGTCCGTCCAGAACCGCATCGTGGCCCACTGGACGCGGGCGCCGTCGGGGAAGCGCGTCTTCATCACCCACGCGAGTCCCCACCGGGCCTCCTCGAGGAGCCGCTTCCGGAGCGCCGGCGCCTCGCCGCGCTCCCGGAGGCGGTCGGCGAGGGCGAACATCGCGGCCGCCGACTCGGACGTGTTGACGAGCCCCTGGGAGAGGTCTCCGGCGTCGTGCCAGCCGCCGTTGATGGGGATGCGCGCGCCCGCGTGCTCCCCCTGCCAGTCCGCGTGGCAGACGGCGTGGACGCCGGGGACGGCGTCGCCGCACCGCTCGACGTAGAAGAAGTTGACCGCCTTCCAGATCGTGCCGTGCCAGGCGTGGTCGTCGATGCGGAAGGGCGCCGTCGTGACGCCGCCGGCGCGGAGGCGGTACGCGCCGGGGACTCGGACGTCGGAGAAGTCGAGCACCTGGACGGTGCCGACGGGCGTCTTCTCCGACCGGAGCGGCCGGGTCAGGACGGCCTTTCCCGACGCCGCGTCGAGCAGCTCGAACGACCCGTCCGGCAGCCCGCTCGCGAAGGCGGTCTTGGGCGCGCCGGCGGGGTATCCGGTGTGGCTGAAGGCGATGCGGCCCTTCGCGACGTCCCAGCCCTCGTACGGGTCGGCCTCGACGCGCTGGAGCTCGAGCCGGTCGAGGTCGAAGGTCGCCGTCTCCGCCGCGCCGCGCTCGCGGCCGTTCATCTCATAGGTGAAGGCGACCTCGGTCACCCGGTCCCGGGCGAGGTCGGGGATCTCCCAGACGACGCGGTTCCACGTCCGGTTCTCGACCAGGACGTGGTGGGAGTCCCGCCCGAGCCGCTTCCCCTTGTTGCCGAGGCGGAGCATGATCGAGACGGCGTGGAAGCCGGGGAAGTCGGGATAGACGTGGACGGAGAGGCGGTTGAAGGCGGTCCAGTCCTCCTCCTTGAAGAGGCGCACGGCGGAGGTGGCTCCGAAGACGCCGCCGCCGGGGTCGGGCTTCTCGCCGACGGTGCGGGTGGTGAGTCGGAGGGAACGGCTCCCGCTGATCGTGCGCTGGTCCGTGAGGGCGATCTCCCCCTTTCCCTGGCTCCAGAAGGAGGTCTTCCAGGCGTCGAGTGACTCCATGTCGTCGAGGAGGCGGGAGTCGAGGACGGGCTTCTTGAGGTGACGGGCGGTGGTCTCGCGCTCGCGGGGGATCGGCATGGGCCTCTTCGGGGGCGTCTCCCTCCTCGACGATCGGCCGTTCCGCCGGTGGATGCGGGCAGTGCGCGAGAACGAGGACGTCGTCGCGGTGGTCCTGCGGGTGAACAGCCCCGGGGGCTCTGGCGGCGCTTCCGACATGATGTGGCACGAGATCGAGCTCACCAAGGCGGCAGGCAAGCCGGTCGACCACCGGTCGGACATCTTCTCCCTTGGCATCC
>CAYUME010000891.1:0-2264 GCA_964445475.1 uncultured Planctomycetia bacterium | reverse complement strand
CGGGCTCTCGGCGCCCGCCGAGGCGCCGCGGATCGTCTCGGCGTCGGTCCTCGGCACGGGGGGCGAGGGGGACTTGCAGGACGTCGCGATCGCGGAGGACGGGACGATCGTCGTGGCGGGAAACGCCGCGTCGATGCCCGCGGGGATGGGGGACGGTGTCGCGCTCGGAACGCCGGAGGCGGGGACGGGCTACGGCTGCGCGTTCGTGGCGCGATACAGCGCCGACGGGGCGCGGCTGCTCGGCGCCGTCCGTTTCGCCCGCGGCGCGGCCTTTCTGACCTCCGTCGCCGTCGCACAGGGCGCCGTCTACGCGGCCGGGTACGGCTCCGCCGGCGCGGATCCGCTCCTCCGGGACGCGGGCGGCGCGCTCGCCGCCTTCCCCGGCGGGAGGCCCGCGCCGCCCGCGGGGGCGCCGGTCCCGTCGCTCCTCGGCCGCACGGCGGGCTACCACGGCGACTTCGGCGGGGCGCCGTGCGTCTTCCGCTTCTCGGCCGACCTTGCCCGTCTCGACGGCGGGACGTGGCTCGAAGGGCGGCACTACGTCTGGCACGTCCCGAAGCCCCTCGAGGAGTTCAACTGGCAGCCGACGGGCCTCGCCCTCCTCCCCGGAGGGGACCTCGCCGTCGCCCACGATGGCGGCGTGCCGGGGGCCTATTACGATGCGCCCGATTTCGTGAGCCGGCTCGCGCCGGACCTGAAGCGCCGCGCGTGGAAGGCGGAGATCCTGCACCCGCGGATCGACCCGCCGGAGAAGGTGGCGCGATACTACCCGCAGGAGTTCGGGGGCTGGAAGCGGCCGGCCTTCGGCCAGACGCGCATCCTCCGGATCCGCGCCGATGCCGTCGGCAACGCCTACGTCGGCGGCTGGTCGGTCTCGAAGACCTCGAGGGAGCCCTGGTGGTGCCCGTTCCTCTGGAAGCTGGGCCCGGACGGCGCGGTCGTCTGGAAGGCGTGGTCGTACGACCCGATGGGGGGAAAGGACGACCGGATGGGCGGTCTGGTCTCGGACTCGCTGGTGACATCGGTGGCGGTGGACGACGACGGGAACGTCCTGGCGGCCTGCGCGAGCGACGGGGGGAACAACGTGATGCGGCAGGACCCGCGGGACTACACGCAGCCCGCGCCGGCGCTGAAGGGCACGTACAGCGGCTTCAAGGGGCGGACGCTCTACGCGGGGCTGGTCGTGCGCCTCGACGCGGCGACGCGGGAGGCGCTGGGGGGCGCGCACCTGGCGGCGTACGCGGAGCATCGGTACCAGGCGACGTGGGCGGTGGACGTGGCGGCGCTCCCGGGAAAGCGGGTGGTGGCGCTCGGCCGGCACACGCTGGGGTTCAAGACCTCGCCGGACGCGTGGCATCCCGCGGGCGGGCCGGGGGGCTTCGCGGCGGTCTACGCGCCCGATTTCGGCGGGGGATTCTGCACGAGCCTGCCGGATGTCGAGCCCTTCGCGGTGGTGCGGCGGGGGGCGCGGTGCGCGGTGGCGGGCGTCGCGGTCGGCGACCGGGCGCCGGGGCATTCCGCGGGGGGGGCGGTGCCGGCGGGAAAGCGGGACGGGTGGATGATGGTCTTCGACGCGCCGGAATGACCGCCTTTCTTGTTGACGCGTTCCGCCGCCGCGCTAGGCTGTGGGCGGTCCATTATTAAGGAGGGGTCCATGCAACAGGCGCGCAGTCTGATCCCGGTCGCGGCGGTCCTGGGGCTCGCGTGGGGGTGCGGGGGCGGAACGCAGACCGCGCCGGAGCCGGCGAAAGCGCCGGCGGCCGAGGTCCAGGCGGCAGCCCCCGCGGCAGCACCGGCCGCGGCAGGGGGGATCGTCATCGAGGCGGAAAAGCCGAAGGCGAACGTCAAGGCCGGGACGCTCGCGTGGGTCCCGGTGACCAAGCCGGCGGGCTTCTCCGGCACGGGCGCGATGCAGGCGCTGCCGAACGACGACAACCTCAACGTCGACACCGACTACACGAAGGACAACCCGCGCCTGGATTTCGAGGTGGACTTCCCGAAGGCCGGGACGTGGCACGTCTGGGTCCGGGGCTGCGGGGAGACGCAGGAGGACAACTCCTGCCACGTGGGGCTGGACGGAAAGGAGTGTGAGAGCACCGACCGGATCGCGGAGTTCGAGGAGGACTGGACCTGGTGCAACGACACGAAGGACGGCGAGCCGGCGGTGGTCAAGGTCGCCGCGCCCGGCAAGCACATCCTGAACGTCTGGATGCGGGAGGACGGGTTCGTGATCGACAAGATCCTCCTCACGCCGGACGCGAAGT
>CAYUME010000890.1:0-2265 GCA_964445475.1 uncultured Planctomycetia bacterium | reverse complement strand
CCGCCCTCCCTCTCATCTGTATTAGAATGTACATCCGTATGTACGGTGTTATACATGTTTGGGGCAGCGGGGAGACGGAGCACAAAAAGACGCGGAGGACGACGCGGCAAGAGGCGCCGGAGGCGGGACACAACCGACGACCCGCCGCAGTCGGACCTTGTCCGAGCCCCGCCGCCCTCGTATGATGTCCGCGCATGGGCACCTTCGCCGTCGTCTTCACGGACGACCACCGCCCGGACCTGGAGACGTTCGCGCCCGAGCTGGCGGGGATCCTCGGCCTCTCCGTCATCGACGCCCGGATCCGCATCCGGAAGGGGCGCGGGATCTTCCTCGAGCGGCTCGACGCGGACACCGCCCGCCGCGTCGCCGACGCCCTGACCGCCTGCGGCTGGGCCGCCGACGTCGTCCCGGGCGAAGACCTCCTCCGCTTCGCGCGCCCCGCCCGCCTCTTCCAGGTCGACTGCCGCGACGACGTCTTCCGCTACAAGCGGAGCATGGCGGAGCCGGATCGCGACGTCCCCTGGGACCGCATCCGCCTCGTCCACGCCGGCCTCGTCGCCACGCCGCAGTACCGGGATCTCGCCCACTCGAAGACCTTCCGGCTGCTGCCGACGATGGCCCGCATCGACGACCCCGAGGCGCGGGCGCAGCTGAAACGGGCCATGGCCCGGAAGGCGCTGCAGCGGGAGGTCGACGCCCCGCCCGGCCTGCCCGAGGAGGGGCGCCCCCTCGCCCCCGACGCCCTCGCCGACCTCGCCCGCAACTCGACCGACGCCTACCTCGACCTCTTCGTCGAAGGGCGCCAGGGCTTCCTCCGCGCCGACCGCCGGCAGGTGGTCCTCGACTACCTCGGCGAGCAGGGCGGGGCCAACAGCCTGGAGAGCTTCAAGCGCTTCGCCGCCGACGTCGCCGCGCGCGCGACCGGCGCCCTCGTCACCCCCTCCGCCCGCCGGCTCCTCGACGGCGAAAAGCTCCCGGGCCTCGTCTACGACGACCTGGCCGAGTATGAGCGCTACATCGCCTGGGTCTGCCTCCGCAACGGCATCGCACCCCCCCAAGGCGGCAAGATCCCCGCCCCGGAGGACACGCCCGCGCTCCCCGAGGACCTCCAGGTGACGGCCTGCCCCACGTGCGGAACCGTGGTCGCGGCCGGGACGGACCGGTGCGCATACTGCAAGGTCGAGCTGCGGCCGCGACGCCGCCGGAGCCGCTGGAAGGTCATCGTGCCCCTCCTCCTCCTCTGGGGACTGGCCGCCGGAGCCGGGCTCCTCTACCAGGAGCAGACGCGTCGCCGGGAGGCGGTCGACCGCGTGCGCTTCTATACGTGCCCGTCGGTCCCGGGGAGCCCCGCGAGGACCGTCGAGGAAGCCATCCGGGAGGATCTGAAGTGGCGCCGCCACCTGAAGCCGGCAGGCTGGGGCGTCTCCCGCCGAGGCCCCGGCCTCTACGAGGTGGACTTCGCCCTTCTCCGCGAAGGCTACGACACCGTCGCCCTGCAGGTGGACCGGATCCGGTTCCTCGTCGATCTGGACGGCGGGGAGGTGCGCCCCCTTGACCCCGAGGCCGCGCAGTACATCCCACCCCCCGGCCCGCCCCCCGGCGCCGCGCCCGACCCGCCATCCGAGGCCCCGGCCCAACCACCTCCGCCGCCCCCCACCGGCCCGCCGTGAGCGACCGCCGGCGTCTCCTGAGGACACATCCGTGCAATCCAAAACCAGGAAAACGACCATGCCCCGCCATCGCATCCTCCTCGGCGTCACCGGCGCGAGCGGATCCGTATACGCCCGCCGGATTCTCGAGGAGCTGGTCCGTGCCCGGGCCGAGGTCCACCTCGTCGTCTCCGAGGCCGGGACGCGCGTCGCCGGACACGAGCTGGACGTGAAGCCGGACTGGGCGGACGCGGCGTCCGCGGCGCGGGCGATCCTCGGCCGGCCCGCCCGCGGCGTCACCGCCTGGCGCCACGACCGGGTGGACGCGCCGATCGCGAGCGGGTCGGTCCTGGCCGACGCGATGGTCGTCGCCCCGTGCAGCATGTCCACGCTCGGCGCGATCGCGAACGGCGTGGCGCTCAACCTGCTCCACCGGGCGGCGGACGTGACGCTGAAGGAGCGGCGGCCGCTCGTGCTGCTCGCCCGCGATCCAGCAACGCCGGTCGACACACTGGTTGCCGCGACCTGCGACCCGGGTCACATCGTGTACCGTCCCGGCGGATGTGTCGGCATGGGCGCCTCCGTCGGGGCGCTCGCGCTCTACTTCCTCCTTTTC
>CAYUME010000889.1:0-2269 GCA_964445475.1 uncultured Planctomycetia bacterium | reverse complement strand
GCCCGGGCGGTCGCCCGGCGCCTCGGCTTCCGCTTCCTGGATACGGGCGCGATGTACCGGGCCTGCACCTGGGCCGCCCTCCAGGCCGGCATCCCGATGGACGACCCCGCCGCCGTCGTCCGGCTCGTCCGGGGCCTCCGCCTCGAGCTGGACGACGACGGCGGCGCGCAGCGCGTCCGCGTGGACGGGCGCGACGTGACGACCGAGATCCGCAACGAAGGCCTGGCGCGGCACATCTTCCGGGTCGCCGACCCCCCGGAGGTGAGGGCCGAGCTGGGGCGCCTCCAGCGCGCGTACGCCGAGGGGCGCGACGTCGTGACGGAGGGCCGCGACCAGGGGACGGAGGTCTTCCCCGACGCGGCCTGCAAGTTCTTTCTCGACGCGGACCTGGCGGAACGGGCGCGGCGGCGGGGGATGGAGCTCGGCTCCCGCGGCTTTCCCGTCCAGCCGGACCGCCTTCAGGCCGACCTGCGCGAGCGCGACGCCCGCGACCGCGCCCGGCCCGTCGGGGCCCTCCGCCCCGCGCCGGACGCCGTCGTGCTCGACACGACCGGGATGTCCGTCGACGCCGTGGTCGAGGCCGTCGTCCGGCGGGTCCGCCCGTGACGCGGAACCGGCCGGGCCGTCTTCGGGAGCGGCGTGCCCTGCGTGGCCGGGAAGTCGCCGTGAGCTTCGTGGCCTCCCGCCGGTGGGAGGGAAGACGCTGGTGCGATCCGCGAGGGACGTCTATTTCGCCGGGTGCCAGGTCGTCTGCTGGGCGGTATGCCTCGTCCTCTTCCGGTATCGCGCGATGCGGCTGGCGCGCGTGCCGTTGACGGGGCCCCTGCTCCTGGCGGTGAACCATGTGAGCTACGTGGATCCGGTGCTGGCGGGGAGCGCCCTGCCGCGCCCGCTCCACTTCATGGCCCGGCGCTCGCTCTTCGCCGGCCTGTTCGGGAGGATCATCCGGTCGGTCAACGCCTTCCCGGTCGACCGCGACCGGGCGGACCTCCAGGCGATCCGCGAGGCCGTCGCCCTGCTCGGCCGCGGCCGCTGCCTCCTGATCTTCCCGGAGGGGACGCGGTCGCGGGACGGGAGGATGGCCGCCATCCGGTCCGGGTTCGGGATGCTGGCGCGGCGGACGGGGGCCCCGATCGTCCCCGTCTACATCGACGGCGCCTACCGGGCCTGGCCGCGGCAGCGGCTCCTGCCCCGGCCGCGGACGATCCGCGTCTGGTACGGCGAGCCGATCCGCGTGGCGCGTGACGCGGACGAGCGGGCGCTCGTCGGGCGCGTCGGCGACGCCCTCCGCGCCCTCGAGCGCGAGGCCGCCGCCGCCCCGCGGTAGGCGGTGACGGGCTCGTGGGGGACCGCGGCGTGACGGAGGCCCCGGGGATCGCCCCGGGCCCTCCTGCGCGTCGTGTCGTGTCGGCGGACCGCGGGCCGGTGGGGCTCCGCGCGCCGTTTTCCGGTCCTTCTTATTCCGATGCGAGGGGTGTCCGCCCTCGCGCTTTGGGGAGCAGCTGTTTCATGAGCAACCGTCAAATGATCCGGGAGCTCGGGATCACGGAGGAGCTCGTCGAACAGGAGTCCGTCCGCGTGCTCGGCACCCAGAACGACGCGGAGCTGAGCCGGCTCTACGACGAGTCGGTGCGCGAGTTCCAGGTCGACACCATCCTCCACGGCAAGATCCTCAACGTCATCGGCGACGAGGTCATCGTCGATGTCGGCTACAAGTCCGAGGGCGTCGTCCCCGTCTCCGAGTTCTACAACCCCCGCGAGATCAAGATCGGCGACACGATCGAGGTCTTCCTCGAGGACGTCGAGGACAAGGAGGGCGTGATCCGCCTCTCCAAGCAGAAGGCCGACCGCATCCGCGGCTGGGAGCGCATCATCACCCAGAACAAGGAGGGCGACGTCGTCCGCGGCCGCGTCATCCGCAAGATCAAGGGCGGCCTCCTCGTCGACGTCGGCGTCCCCGTCTTCCTCCCCGCCTCCCAGGTCGACATCCGCAAGGTCGAGGACATCGGCTCCTTCCTCGGCCGCGAGATCGAGGCCAAGATCATCAAGATCGACGAGAAGCGGATGAACATCATCGTCTCCCGCCGCAAGCTCCTCGAGGAGCAGCGGGACGCGCAGAAGAAGGAGCTGCTGGCCGTGCTGCGATGCGCCCCCTCACCCCCTCGGTCCCCCTCTCGGCCCTCACCCCTGGGATGCCCGCCCGGCCCCCCTCCCCTCTCCCGCAATGCGGGAGAGGGGCCGGGGGTGAGGCCCTCACCCCTGGGGTGCC
>CAYUME010000888.1:0-2276 GCA_964445475.1 uncultured Planctomycetia bacterium | reverse complement strand
TCCGCCGGCCGCCCTCCGGGCCGCCCGCGGTCGGGGTCGAGGGCGCCGCCCTCTCCCCTGCTAACCTCCTGTTATGGCCGCATGGGGCCCCGGCCGGGGAGGTCGGCCGGCCAGGGCCCGCGGCTGGCGTCATTTGCGCATGGCACCTCCCGGCTTGCCCGGGCTTGCCGCCGGGCCGCCGTTTACGACCGGCCCCCGAAGCGGGCCGGCTGGCTCACGTTCTAAAGGGCGACGTTGATCCGGTGCCGCCCGTACTCGTCGCGGAAGTAGGCCGCAAGGGTCGTGCCGCCGGAGTGGGCGACGAGTTCCCAGCCGTCCGGCTCGACGGTGCGCCGGATGGCCTGGGGGAGTGTGCGCTTGAAGTTGCGAACGGCCGCCCGGGCCTCGCGCTCGAGGTCGGCGCGGCGGTAGGTCGTCAGCTCGTCGGCGCTCATCAAATCCACCGGTGATTCAGGGAGTAGCCGCCGTCCTTGTGGTGGTGCGGCGTGTAGTCGCGGTCCCCGTTGCTGTGGTCGTTGCTGGGGCAGCGGCCGGCGCCGTACTGGATTCCGGTACAGGTGAAGCCATCGGGAAACAGGGCGTATCCGAGGTTGTAGACGAGCGAGAATCCGGCATCCATCCCGCAGCCGCCGACCTTGGCGCCGCCGTGCTTCTCGTCGAAGCGCAGGTCGAGCGCCCGGCAGACCGCCCAGGTGAGATCAACGGGCCCCTCGGCGCCGGAGGCGATTAGGGAAACGCTCCGGCTCATCCCCGACCGGGCAACGTGCCGCAAGATCGTTGCGGCCACCGCTCCGGGCTTGTAGTATTCCCGAAGCACCTCGAGGGCGCGGGCCTTCTCGGCCTCGCGCTCGGCTTTCTTTGTCATGCTCTGACCTCCTCGGCGGTTGGATTTGGGGCCGGGCTTCGGACGGCCCCTGCCGCCTTAACCGGGCCCGAGGGGGGCCCGGCCCGTCGGCTATTCGCGTTCGTAGCAGTCCGGCGCCCCGGGGTTGAATCCGCGCGCCGCTTCGGCGTCATGCTCGGCCGCGGTCATCCAGTCGGCGCAGCCGTGGCCGTAGTTGGCGCATTTCCGGCACCACGAGCAGGGGCGGTCCCGGGTGGCTGCCTGTTCGAGCTCGGCCGCGCTGATCTCCCGCCAGAGTCCGTCAACGTGGGCGGGCAGGTCGCGCCAGTCACCGACCGCCCAGAGCCGGGCGCCTTTGTTCTTCCATGTGGCCTTTATGGGGCGCCGGTTGGCGTCGATGAGCGCATCATGGGCGTTGGTGAAAACTTGGACGGTGCCGCAGGTGAGGCCGCTCATTGTCCGGCCTCGTCGTAGGGCGGCCATGCGGGCTTGAAGTCGGGGCAGCCGGGCGTGACGGGCTCCGGGTTTCCGGTTTTTAAGCAGACGTTGGCCGCGGAGTTGAAGCGGGCGCAATCGCCGCAAAGGTCGGCCGGGCTCATGGGCTCGTTGAAGTCACCGGAGGCGATGGCGAAGTCGTGCTCCTCGGCCGTCACGCGGTCGGCGCACTCCTCGCCGCGCTTCAAGATAACGTTACAGAATCCTTCCCGGCGGATCAGGCAGCCGGCGCAGTATTCGGCCTGGCTCCATTCGGAGGGCGGAAGGGTGAAGTCCTCGAACTCGAGCTCCGCGAGGGCTTGCCGGCAAGCTGCCCGGTGGATGCGGATAGGAAGTTGATTGTGTGGCCGGCGCTTGGCGGCCTCGAGGATCCTCCGGGCCCGGGTGAGCGTGTGCGTCCGGGTCGGGCGGCCGGCGTCGAGCAGGTGCCCGAGCAGGGCCGCGGCCTGGTTACGGGTGGCGGCGTTCATTCTGCCGGCCCCTGGGTGATGGTTAGGGCGCCATCCTCCTTCATGATGTCAGCCGCAATCGGGCCGGCGAAGTCCAGGGCATCGTCCAGGAAGTGAAAGGCGGCTTCCAAATAGGCCCAGCCGGACGGGGCCAAGAACCAGACAAACCAGCGAAGGCCGGCGGCCGGGGGATCCTCGTGGGCGTAGGTGATGGGCTCGGCTGCCCGGTCCGGTCTCGCGTCGCTCTTCTCGTTCATTAGAGCGCCCCCGCCTCGGCCAAGCTGGCCACGACGATCAGCGCCAGGAAGGCGACGACGACGAAGGCGCCAACGGCGATCTCTAGGACTCCCATGTCTACCCGGTGGTAGGGCGCCCAGGTCCTCCCGGCGCGGAGCCTCCGCATCCTCTGGGCGGCTCGGGCCCGCGCGAGCTTCTCGCGGCTTTGAGCGTTCATTTGATTGACCTCCGACCGCCATGGATTAGGGCCC
>CAYUME010000887.1:0-2288 GCA_964445475.1 uncultured Planctomycetia bacterium | reverse complement strand
CTACACCCAGTGGTACTGGAAGGTCGATCTCCACAACCTGCTTCACTTCCTCTCGCTGCGGCTGGACGTCCACGCCCAGAAGGAGATCCGGCTCTACGCGGAGGCGATCGCGGGGCTCGTGAAGCGGTGGGTGCCGGCGACGTGGGAGGCGTTCGTGGATTACCGGCTGGGGGCGGCGACGCTCTCGAAAGGGGAAGTCGCGGCGCTCCGGGAGATGCTGGCCGGGAAGACGCCGGACCTCGGGGCGTTCGGGCTCGGCCGGCGGGAGCAGGAGGAGTTCCGGGGGCGGTTCGGGCTCGGGGAGAAGTGACCGCCCCTTGCGAAGACGTCCGTCGGGGCGATGCCGTCAACGGTCGCCCGGCAGGAAGCGCATCGGCTCGCTGCAGGCCGGCCACTCGGCGGTCCCGAGCACCCGCTCGAGCACGATCAGCGGGCTGAAGGCCGCGATGCATCCCAGGTGAAGGTAGTGCCGGGAGGACGAGTCCTTCCGGGGCACGAAGAAATACCACCCCGCCAGTTGCAGCTCCCGGGATTGCGCCATCCCCCAGCGCGACAGGACGGCGTACGCGGCGATGTAGACCGCGAGGAAGATCGCGGCGCCGCGGACCCATCGCTTCCGGCGATACCGCCGGTCCCCGTCGTCCATGGCCATCGGTCGACCGTCCTTTGTGCCTGGCCTTCCCGTGTCAGAAGGTCACCCGCACGACCGCCGGCACGGTCGCGCCCTTCGGGAGCTCGAACGTCGCCGTCTTTGTCTTTCCCCCCGGGCCGGTCACGGTGACCTCGTACGAGCCGAAGAAGCCCCGGAAGGCCGCCTTCCCGTCCGCTCCCGTCTTCGCTTCCGCCGTCGTCCACCAGTCGCCCTTGACCTTCTTCAGCAGCCGCTCGTAGGCGGGCTTGGGGGACATGTCCTTGCGGAGGAATCCGGCCGGGGCGCCCATCCAGGAGTGGCCGTCGGCGAAGTCCCACCACGTGACCGCCTCCACGGCCGGGTGACTGAAGAGGAGCGTGTAGAAGCGCTCGACGTAGTCGGCCTGTTTCGCCTCCTCCTCCGGTGTCGACGCCCAGTTTTCGCGGCGCCGGTGCCAGTCCGTCATCGGCTTCTCCTTGGGACCGCTGAGGACGGTGGCCTCGGTGAAGTGGATCGGCAGGCCGATCTTCGCGTAGTCTTCGCAGACCTGCCAGACGCGGGCCATCGGCCACTCGCCAGCGTGCATGTGGCTCTGGATGCCGACCGCGTGGAAGGGGGCCTTCCGCTCCTTCAGGTCGGCCAGCTCCTTTCCGTACTCGGGCGAGACCTTGAAGTCGTTGACGAGGAGGACCCCCGCCGGGTTCGCCTCCGCCGCCCAGCGGAGGCATTTCTCGACGGCGTCCGTCGGGCCGAGCTGTTTCACCCACGCGCCGTAGGCGTGCTTCTGGTTCGGCGCGACGAGGGACTCGTTGACGACGTCCCACCAGTCGACGAGCCCCGTGAAGCCGCCGACCGTCTCGCGGATGCGCTTCCGGAGGAGCGGTTCCATCGGCTCGGCGTCGCCGATCCACTTCGGGAAGACCTCGTGCCAGACGACGGGGTGTCCCTTGACACGGATGCCGTTCTCGCGGCACCACTGCGCCATCTTCCGGAGCCGGGCCTCGCCGGTCTTCCCCCGCTCCGGCTCGTACGCGCCCCAGTAGAAGGGGAGTGTGGCATAGTTGAGGAGGGCCTTGTAGCGATCCCGGTACTTCTTCTGCGCATCGCCCGTGTCGTCCGGGTTGAGGGCAAAGATGTTGCAGCCGAAGAGGAAGGCGTGGCCGGTCTGCCGGATCGCGACGGCGGCGCCGGGGACCGGCCGACCGCCCGACTCGACGAGGATCGCGCCGTCGCCCTTGCGGTGCGACGCGATGCGGGCCTCGGCTCCGGCGAGCGGATCGGCGGCGGGGGCGGCCGGGAGGGGCGGTGCGGAGAGGAGGAGGACGGCCGGGAGAAGGAGCGCGAAGGGGCGGAGGCGGCTCATGGCGGTGTCTGCCGATTCGGGACCCGTCGATGGGCGGAGGGCTTTCTTCTATGGATGCGCGCTCCGCGGCGGGCATGTCTGCGGATTCCGGGGCTGTCGGTCGCCGTTCCCCCCTCCCGTCCGGGGCGGCCATCCCCGTGTCGTGTTGTATTCCAAAGGGGGGCGTGGCGGGTCGGGTGGGGGGGCCGAAACTGGCCTGGACGGCGCGGCATCCGTATGCCGAGCCGTCCGCTGCCGGCGATACCCGCCGGGACCGCGTTTCGAAAACCCGCCCGGATCGCGTTTCCCCCCATC
>CAYUME010000886.1:0-2293 GCA_964445475.1 uncultured Planctomycetia bacterium | reverse complement strand
CGCACCGGAGCGGGGCCGTGCGAACGCGTCGGTCATCGCCCTGCTTTCCGACGCGCTGGGAGTGGACCGCAATTCCGTCCGGATCGTGTCGGGGGGGGGCTCGCCACGAAAAACGGTCGACCTCGCCGGGGTGGACGCCGAGGCCCTGCGTCGCCGGATCGGGCCGCGGTGACCGGCCGGTCCTACCCCCGGACCGGATCCCCGCAGGCCGGGTCATCATTCCGGGGGTCGTTCACGCGTGTCCCCACGGGATGCGCCATCAGGCCTTCCGCCGGACAGGGCCGGAGCAACGGCAGGAGATCCTCGACGCGGGCCTCCCGGCTGAGCCAGCGCCCGTGATCCTTCCCGTCCAGGATGACCGGCATCCGATCGTGGATCGGGGCGACCACGTCGTTTGCAACCGTCGTCAGGATCGTGCAGGTCTCCAGCACCGACCCGTCCCGGGCCCCCCAGGCATCCCACAATCCCGCGAAGGCGAAAGGGCTGCCGTCCTTCCTCCGGATGCGGTGCGGGATTTTTCCGGTCCCCGCCTTCGCCCACTCGTAAAAGGCGTCTGCGGGAATCAGGCACCGCCTCGAGCGCAGGAGGTGCCGGAAGGCGGGACGGTCCGTCACGCCTTCCGATCGGGCGTTGATCATGCGGCCCCCCTCCGAGGGATCTTTCGACCAGGAGGGAATGAGCCCCCACCGGCAGAACACCAGATCCCGATCGTCCGGATCCGCCGCCGCAGGACGCACGACGGCGACCGGTTGGGTAGGCGCGATGTTGAAACGGGGTGTGAGGGACGGCCATCGGCGAAGCCGGAACAGCTCCGCCAGCAGATGATCGGGCGTGGCGAGGGCAAAACGGCCGCACATGGCGGGATCCCGGTATCCGCTTCCCCGAGGCCTTCGTGAACCCGGCGGGAGCGCGTTCGCGCGTCGCGACCTAGGAGGAGATCTTCGCCCCCTTCTCCTTCGACGCCTTCCGGTCCGCCATGATCTTCTCGGCAATGAGGAAGGGGACGGGCTCGTAATGCTCGAAATGCATGGTGAAGGTGGCCTGCCCGTGGGAGAGGGTCCGCAGCGAGGTGGCGTACCCGAACAGCTCCGCGAGCGGCGCCATGCCGTGAATCTCGCAGATCTCCCCCTTCATTTCCGTCCCCACCACGCGCCCTCTCCGGGCCGCCATGTCCCCGCTCATCGTCCCCATCATGTCGGTGGGGCAGGTGACATGGACGGAGGCGACCGGTTCGAGCAGCTGCGGGGAGCCGTGGACAAAGGACTCCCGGAACGCGGCTTTCGCGCAGATGCGGAAAGCCAGGTCGGAGGAGTCGACGTCATGTGACTTTCCGTCGACCAGGATGGCCTTCACGTCCACGACCGGGTAGCCCGCCATGATGCCCTTCTGCATGGCGTCGATGATGCCCTTCTCGATGGCCGGGATGAACTCCTTGGGAATGGCCCCCCCCCGGATCGCATTCACGAACTCGAATCCGGAACCGGCGACGCCGGGCTCGAGGGTCAGCTCGACCTGCGCGAACTGGCCATGGCCTCCGGTCTGCTTCACGTGCTTGTAGACGCAGGAGGTGGCGGTGGTGATGGTCTCGCGATAGGCGACCTGCGGCGCGCCGGACTTCACGGCGACGTTGAACTCGCGACGGAGACGGTCGAGCAGGATGTCGATATGGAGTTCCCCCATGCCCGAGAGGATCGTCTCCTGCGTCTCCGGGTCTCCCGACACGACGAACGTGGGATCCTCTTCGGCCAGACGCGAGAGGGCCTCCCCCAGCTTGTCCCGGTCGGCGCGGGAGGCGGGGGACACGCTGACAGAGAGCACGGGGGACGGGAACTCGATCGCCTCCAGCAGGATGGGATGCTCGGGATCGCAGAGCGTGTCTCCGGTGACCGTCTCCCCGAGCCCCACGACGACGCCGATCTCGCCGCACGGGATGGACTCCCGGATGACCGGCTTGTTGGCGTGCATCTCCAGAAGCCGGCCGACGCGAAGGCACGTTCCCTGCGTCGCGTTGAGGACCTGCGCGCCGGTCCGAATCGCGCCGGAATAGACGCGGAAGTAGACGAGCTTGCCCATGTGCCGGTCGGTCTGCACCTTGAACGCCAGGGCCGCCAAGGGGGCCTCGTCGGTCGCGATGCGCTCGAGGTCCGTCCCCTGAGAGAGGCATTTGCCGATGACCGGGGGGAGATCGCTCGGGGAGGGCAGATAGTCGATCACGGAGTCAAGGAGCATCTGCACGCCGATGTTCTTGAACGCCGAGCAGCAGAGGACGGGAACGATGAGACGCTTCAGCGTG
>CAYUME010000885.1:0-2297 GCA_964445475.1 uncultured Planctomycetia bacterium | reverse complement strand
CGTGCTCGAGCACGACCCGACGAACGGCCAGGAGGCGCCGCTCGATCTCGGTGCATTGCCGGGCGGACCCCTCCACGCCGGCCGTGGGGAGGCGGACGACATTGATGGCCAGCGCCCCCTCGTCGAGGGCGGGGAGGAACTCGGTCCCGACGCGCGCGAGGAGGGCGAAACCGCCCGCCAGCAGGGCCGCCGCCACCGCCACCGTGGACCAGCCGCCACGGAGGGCGAGCTGGAGGACCGGCCGGTAGACGGCCTGGATCCCGAGGATCAGGGGGTTCTCGGGGCTCCGGCCGGTCCCCCGGCGGATCAGAATCGCCCCGAGGACGGGGACCACCAGCAGGTTGACGACAATCGATCCCGCCATCGCGAAGCAGAGCGTCAGGGCCAGCGGACGGAACATCTTCCCCTCCAGGGACTCCAGCGCGAAAAGCGGGAGGAAGATGACCAGGATGATCAGCACGGAGAACAGGACGGGGCGCGCCACCTCCCGGACGGCCTCGGCGACGATCGCCGATCGCGGGAGGCCTGTTCCTTCCCGTTCCCGGAGGTGGCGGGCGATGTTCTCCACCACCACGATGCCGCCGTCCACCAGCATGCCGATGGAGATCGCCAGGCCCCCGAGGCTCATCAGGTTGGCCGTCACCCCGCGCCATCCCATGAGCAGGAATGCGGCCGCCGCCGTGAGGGGGATGGACCCGGCGACGGCCAGGGCGGCGCGGAGGTCCCAGAGGATCAGGACGAGGATCGCGATCACGAGCGCCCCGCCCTGGGCCAGCGCGATCGAGACGGTGTCGATGCAGGCATCGATGAGCTCGGTGCGGTCGTAAAACGGCTCGAGTCGGACGCCGGGGGGGAGCGATTTCCGGATGGATGGCACCTCCGCGCGGACGCGGTCCACCACCTCCTTCGAGTTGGCGTCTTTCAGCATGATCACCATGCCGACGACGGCCTCGCCCCGCCCGTCGCGCGTGACGACGCCGTTTCGCGTCTGGGTGCCCGGGCGGACGTCGGCGACGTCCCGGAGATAGACCGGCGTGCCGCCTTCCGCCTTGAGCACGATCCGCCCGATGTCCTCGGCGCTCCGGAAGACGCCGACCGAGACGACGTTGATCTGCTCCCAGTCCTTCACGAGGTATCCGCCCGACGCGTTGGACCCGTTCTCGCGCAGGGCGCTCACGAGATCCGGGAGGGGGATCCGGTGCTGGAGCAGGCGGTCGGGGTCGGGGATCACGTGGAACTGCTTGACGAATCCCCCGAAGCTGTTGACCTCGGTTACGCCGGGGAGGCGGCGGAGCTGCGGACTGACGATCCAGTCCTGAACCGTCCGGAGACCCGTCAGGTCCTGCTCGCTTCTGAGGAGCGGGGCGCCGTCCTGCGGGCAGGCGCCGGGAGCGGGCGCCCAGACCTCGGGGTGGCGCGGGCAATACCAGCCGGCTTCGAGGGCGTACTGGTAGATCTCGCCGAGCCCCGTCGAGACGGGGCCGAGCTCGGGCTCGACTCCTTCCGGCAGCGCCTCCCGGGCGCGCACGAGGCGTTCGAAGACCCCCTGGCGCGCGAGCCAGATGTCCACGTCGTCATCGAAGATCACGACGACCTGGGAGAGGCCGCTGCGGGAGAGGGAGCGCACCTGGCGGACGCCGGGAAGCCCCCCCATCTCCGTCTCGATGGGGAAGGAGACCTGGCGCTCGACCTCCGCGGGGGCCAGCCCCTGGACTTCCGTGAGGATCATGACCTGGACGTTGGTGACATCCGGGAACGCGTCGATGGGAAGGCGCATCCACGCGGCCACCCCCGCCCCGAGGAGGACGACGGCGGCGAGGAGGACGAGGGGCTTCCGGTCGAGGACGTTTCGGATCAGGTCGTTCATGGAGGAGGCTCCAGGGGGGGCTGCCCGGCGACCCCGTCACGCGCCGGGGCCGCGCGCGGCGCCCGGCTCAATCCGCGCATCCCGCTCCCATCTTCTCGCGGAGGACGTCGCTCTTGAGGAGGAAGGCGCCCTGCGCGGCGACGAGGGATCCGGGCGGGACGCCCCGGACGATCTCCACGAGGTCGCCCTGGTGGACGCCCGTCTCCACGTCGCGCCTCACCCAGAACGCGTCCTTCCAGCGGAGGAAGACGAAGGACGTTCCCGCGTCGCTGAGGATCGACGTGCCCGGCGCGAAGAGGGCGCTCCGGCCGAGGGGCAGATCGCACGCGATGCGGGCGAACATGCCGGGACGCAGGCGGCCGGCGGGGTTGTGGACCTGGACCCGCGCCTTCACGGTTCGGGTGTGCTCGTCCATCCCGCTGCCGAGCAG
>CAYUME010000884.1:0-2297 GCA_964445475.1 uncultured Planctomycetia bacterium | reverse complement strand
AGGACGGCGTCTTCACCGGCCGTTACGTCACCAACCCCCTCAACGGCGAGCGCGTCGCCCTCTGGGTCGGCGACTACGTCCTCGCCCACTACGGCACCGGCGCGGTCATGGGCGTCCCCGCCCACGACACCCGCGACTTCGCCTTCGCGAAGAAGTACGGCCTCCCGATCCGCGTCGTCATCCAGCCGCCGGGGAAAACGCTCGACCCCGCGACGATGACCGACGCGTACGTCGACCCCGGCATCATGGCGAACTCCGGCCCCTTCGACGGCGTCCCGTCGGAGGAGGGCATCCGGAAAGTGACGGATCACGCCGCCGCGAAGGGAGCCGGCCGCGCCCGGGTGAACTACCGTCTCCGCGACTGGCTCATCTCGCGCCAGCGCTACTGGGGCTGCCCGATCCCGATGGTCCACTGCCCCGCCTGCGGGATCGTCCCCGTCCCCGAGAAGGATCTCCCCGTCCTCCTCCCCGAGATCACGGACTACATCCCGAAGGGCCGCTCCCCGCTGGCGGACGAGCCCGCCTTCATCGACACGACCTGCCCGGCCTGCGGGAAGCCCGCGAAGCGCGACCCGGACACGATGGACACGTTCATGTGCTCGTCGTGGTACATGCTCCGCTACGCCGACCCGAAGAACGACCGCGAGCCGTTCGCGAAGGCCGCGGCCGACCGGTGGCTCCCCGTCGACCTCTACATCGGCGGCGCCGAGCACGCCTGCATGCACCTGATCTACTTCCGGCTCTTCATGCAGGTGCTCCACGACGACGGCCGCGTGCCCGTGCGCGAGCCGGCGACGCGGCTCTTCAACCAGGGGATGGTGAAGGACGCAAACGGCGAGATCATGTCCAAGTCGAAGGGGAACGCGATCTCCCCCGCCGCGCTCTTCGCCTCGCACGGCGTGGACGCCGCGCGCGTGGCCATGGCTTTCTTCGCCCCCTCCGACGCCGACATCAGCTGGAAGGAGGAGGGCGTCCTGGGCGCCCGCCGGCTCCTGGGCCGCCTCCACGACCTCGTCGCGAAGCACGCGGGGTGGCTGAAGGGGGAACGGCCCGCGGGCGCGGGGACGCCGCCGCCGGTCGGCAAGGAGGCCAAGGAGATCCGGCGCCTGGCCCACACGCTGCTCCACCGCGCCACGCAGGCCTACGGCTCGGACTTCGCCTTCAACACGGTCGTCTCGCGCCTCTACGAGCTGGTCAACGCCCTCGAGAAGGCCGATCCGGCCGCCGGGGCGGCGTCGGATCGGGCCGCCTTCGCGGAGGCCGTCCGCCTGATGACGATCGTGCTCGCCCCGCTCGCCCCGCACCTGGCCGAGGAGCTCTGGGCGATGACGGGCGGCGACGGGCTCGCGGCGCGCGCGGCCTGGCCCGAGGCGGACCCGGCGGCGATGGCCGTGGACGAGATCGAGATCCCCGTGCAGGTGAACGGGAAGCTGCGCGGAAAGATCGTGGTCCCCGCCGGGGCCCCCGAGACGGAGCTCCGCGAGCAGGCCCTCGCCGACCCGAAGGTCCGCGAGCACCTGCAGGGGAAGGCGCCGCGGAAGGTCGTCGTCGTGCCCAACAAGCTGGTGAACGTCGTGGTATAAGTTGGGAGGAAACGCGGGATGAAGCTGATCGCCCTGCTCCTGGCCGACGCCGTGAACGAGACGCCCGACGGGCGGCTGAACCTCCTCGGGGCGGGGCTGACGCACATCAACGCGCTCAAGTTCCCGGCGACGGGGACCCTGACGGTGGTGACGCGATTCGAGATCGCCCCGTCGGAGTGGATCGGCTCCAACCACCGCCTCGCGCTGCGCGTCATGAACGAGGACGGGAAGGACCTGCTGCCGAACGGGCGGCTGGAGATGGCCTTCGACCTGCCGACGGCGCGGAAGCGGATGGACCAGGATTCCTTCTTCAACCAGGTGCTGCGGCTCGACGGGTTCCAGATCCCGAACCCCGGCCGGTACCGGGTGGTCGTGCTGATGGACGGGCACGAGGTCGGGAGCAGCCCGATCACCGCCTCGGTGGTCGCGCCGGTGCAGCACCAGGACCAGGCGCCGCCCGAGCCGCCGCCCGGACCGGCGGAGACGTCGGAGTAGACCGCGACCGCCCGCGAAAGCGGGGCCTCTCTTCGGGGACCGCCGTCATGCGAACGCCCCTCCGGGTCGCCGCCTTCGCCCTCGCCGCCCTCGCCCTCGCCTCGCCCGCCCCGGCGGCGGACGGCGAGCTCAAGGGCGCCAAGCGCCCCGGCCCGGTCCGGGCGGACCTCTACAACGACGCGGCCTCCACCCCCGCCACGCCGAGGCGCGGCGCCGACC
>CAYUME010000883.1:1294-2301 GCA_964445475.1 uncultured Planctomycetia bacterium | reverse complement strand
GCGACTCCACCGGATGTTGCGCGAGCACTGGAGGGGCCGGTTTGGGCGGGTGTAGCGGGGAGGGAGCCGCTCAAGCCCGTCTGCAGGCCGCTCCGTGCAATCCCGGCCCCGCCCCCGACGAAGATCCCCACGCCTTCCGGGCCCCTCCCGTTTCGGCCCTTCCCTCCCTCACCCTCGACGCGGGGTCCCGCCGTTTGTAACCGGGGCCGCCTCCGGGGATCTATCCTGGCAGCGCGATGCGGAGACCTGAACAGGAGGCGGCCATGAAGACGACCAGCGGGGTGGAGCACGCGACGGAAGCGACGTTCGACGGCCAGGTCCTGCAGTCCGACCTCCCCGTGGTCGTGGATCTCTACGCCCCCTGGTGCGGGCCGTGCCGGATGCTGGCCCCCGTCCTGGAGAAGCTGGCGGACGACTACCGCGGGCGCATCCGCTTCGTGAAAGTCAACGTCGACGAGGAACCCGGTCTCGCCGCCCGGTTCGGCGTGACGGGCGTGCCGACCCTTCTCTTTGTGCGGGACGGACAGCCGGTCGACCAGGTCGTCGGTTTCGTCCCGCCCGCCGCGCTGGTGGAGCAGTTGGACGCGCTGGCGGACGAGACGGAGTCATCCGACCGCCGGATCCGGGGTGGGTGAGGGCCGCTGGCCTGTTAGGCCCCGGAGGGGTCTGCGTCGTGCAAGGCGGCGCGTTTGCCGGGGCGGGACGCACGTTGGGAGGACCGGAGCATGACCGTCGAACGATTCCTGAGGCTGATTGCCGGCCTCTTCATCCTGGCGAGCGTGGCGCTTGCGGTCTGGCACAGCCCCTGGTGGCTCGTTTTCACCGGCTTTGTCGGGTTCAACCTCTTCCAGTCCGGGCTGAGCAACTGGTGTCCGATGGTCTGGATCCTCGGGAAGCTGGGGCTGAAGCGGTGCGTGGCGCCGTGAGGGCGCCCGGACGCCCCGCCCCTCCTTGAGGCCTCCGCCCCGGCGGAGGCAGGGGGGGAGGCTTCGCCCGGGGCCCTTTTC
>CAYUME010000883.1:0-1284 GCA_964445475.1 uncultured Planctomycetia bacterium | reverse complement strand
GGGGGGGTTGGGGGGGGGGGGGGCGCGGTGGGCCCCCCCCCCCCCCCCCCGCCCCCGGGCCGCCCCCCCCGGGCCGCCCCCGGGGGGGGAGGCCTCGCCCGGGGGCCCTTTTCCCCGGCATCCCGTCGTGTGCATCGCGGTCCTCCGTTTCACCTTTCACCCCACGCGCTCCTTCCTTCGGCGCTTCAAGGTATTCCATCATTCCCCTGTTCGTGGTATGGTGAGGCGTCCCGAGCCGGGGGGTGACGCATGGCGATGGCGAGAAGCCGGATGCTGCTGGCCGTGGCGGTCGTCTGCGGCCTGGCGGCGGTGGTCCTGCTGAACGTCTATCTGCAGACGCGGGAGCGGGCGCTGGGGACGACGGTGGACCTGATGCAGGCGGTGCGGGACCTGCCGGCCGGCACGCCGGTGGCGGTGGCGGATTTCAAGGCGGTGGCCTTCCCGGAGCTGCACCTTGCGGCCTTCCGCGACCCGAAGACGAAAGAGGGGTCGCTGGTCATCCGGAAAGAGGACTTCGACCACGTGCTGCAGCGGCCGCTGCGGCGGGACCTGAATGCGGGGGCCTTCCTGCTCCTGTCCCATTTCGAGCCGCCGCTGGGCCCGCAACTGAACGCGGTGATCCCGAAGGGAAAGGTGGCGGTGACGGTGCCGCTCGACCGGGCGACGCGGTCTGCGGATCTGGTCTCGCCGGGGGTGCGGGTGGACGTCTACGCGGTCGCGGAGAGCCGGGGGCCGGGGGGGGGGGGCTTCGCGACGGACCTGCTGCTGGAGGACGTGACGGTCCTCGCGGTGGGGAGCCAAGTCCTTCTCGGCGGACAGGTGTACGGGGGACGGGGCCGGACGGACGCGGGGACGGTGACGTTGGCGGTGACGCCGGACCAGGTGCCCAAGCTGGCGCCGGCGGCGGTGGGCCGGGCCTCGATCCTGCTGGCCCTGCGGCCGCCGGAGACGGCGGACTAGTGTCCCCGGCCGATCCTTTCAAGTCGCGCCCCGTTCCGGTCGGACGCGTCTTGACATGATCGGCAAGATCGGCCGCTACGAGCTTGAGTCAATCCGCGGCGTGGGCGGCATGGGGGCCGTCTACAAGGCGTTCGATCCCCAGCTCAACCGCACGGTCGCGATCAAGGAGATCATCAGCGACCTGCTCCGCGATCCCCGCACCGTCCGGCGCTTCGAGGAGGAGGCCCGGCTCCTCGCCCAGGTCGCCGATCCCCGCGTCGTCACCCTGTACGACTTCTTCCAGGAGGGCGGGAAGACGTACATGGTGATGGAGTACGTCGAGGG
>CAYUME010000882.1:0-2302 GCA_964445475.1 uncultured Planctomycetia bacterium | reverse complement strand
CGAAGGTTCAAATCCTTCAGGGCGCACTGCTCGATGTCCCTCTAAGCGCAGGTTCCGCAAGGGACTTGCGCTTTTTTGTTGCGCGCAGACACGCGCACTCGCGAACACCCAAAAGCACCCGCAAGCACCCCCTCGAGCACCCCGCGATTTCTGCCGTCCGCGCCGCGGTCATCAAGCATACTCAATTTTGCGAGGTCCGGCCCGGCCCTTCCCCCCCCGCCCAAGGGCGGGGCTTCCGGGCGAAGGAGGGTGACAACTAGTTACACCGCGTCCCACCTTCACCCCGATTCCCGTTCACGTCCGGTTGTGTCCAGAGGAAAGTCCTCCCGAGCCGGGTCCGTCAACCCGGCATAATTTTTTCCCAATCCGCTGGAAAGGGAAGAAGTATGGCCTCTGATACCTCCGGGACACATGTCCGAGACGTGCGGGTGCGTGGCACGATATTTGCTCCTCCCCGTCTCCAACCGCATGGGGACCTCGCGGTGGAAGGCCGCTCGCGCCCGGGAAAGAGATTTGGCCGGTTTGAATCCTCCGCAGGTCCCCTTCCCCGCAGCCCCCGGAACGTGCTGAAGATGAAAGGGAGCAGGACATGAAGCCCCCGTCGATGACGGAGACGCGCAGGCTGCACAACCGGGAGATCCTGGTGGTGGAACCCGATGACGACGAGCGCAAGCGTCTCTCCCTTCTTATCCATCAGGCGGGGGCGCGCGTGACGACGGCTGCCAATGGATTCGAGGCCATACACCTGGCCTGCCTTGGCGTGTTCGACGTCGTCGTGACCATGGCGAAGACCCCGGACATGGACGGCGAGCTGTTCATCCGGTCCGTGAAGAGCCTGTCACCCGGCACCCAGACGGTCCTGGTGATCAACGAGTCCACCGACCTCGACGCGTCCACGACACCGCTTCCGGGCCGCGCCGCGTGCCGAAGGGACCAGGTCCTGGAGGCCATCCTGGCGACGCTGGAACAGACGGGATGAGCACCCCCGATCGATGCGGCCCCCCGCCTCAGGCCGCGCCGCGAAGGCGCAGGTCGCCAAACGTCGGCGGATCGCGTGTCATCATGTGCCAATCTGTCACACCCGGGCAACGTGTCATCGATGCGGTTCCGACTCGCCCCGTTGAACGAAGGAAGCGACAGGCCCTCCACAGGCCAAATCGAGCGATACGCGACGAGGATCCGTCCCGCGCAGCGCGGCGATGCATTTGGCACGCCCTTTGCACGTTACATCCCCTGTCGTTGCGTCCAGGGCGGCCCCCGGATCGAGGAGACGCGAGCGGCGAGAATCCCCCTTGAAAGGAGAGCGTCCACAATGGAGACAACCCAGCAACAGGCGGACGTCAAGAGCTTCGGCGCGCCGGACGAGGTCCGGACCTTCCCCAAGGGGCGGGTGGAGCTCCTGAGGATCGGCGGGACGGCCATCGGGCGCGCCACCTTCCTGCCGGGATGGAAATGGTCCACCTGCGTGAAGCCCAAGGCCCGGACGAACAGCTGCGAGGCGGCGCACTTCCAATATCACGTGTCGGGCGTCCTCAAGGTGGTCATGGACGACGGCGCCTCGTTCGAGTGCAGGCCGGGCGATGTCTCCCTCTTCCCGATGGGCCATGACGCCTGGGTCGTGGGGAAGGAGCCCGTCGTGGTCGTGGACTTCCAAGGCATGATCGACTACGCGAAAGGGTAAGGGCCATGAACATCGCGATCCTGGTCGGCACGGCGGTCTTCCGCTTTGCCAGGGCGCGCGGTGAAACGGAAACGGCTATCCGGCGGCTGGACATCCGGTCTGATTTGCACGCGGCGGATTCGGGTGGGATAGAGGTGAGCGGCATGAATAAGCGCCTGGTTGTCATGGACCCCGGGAAGCGGCTATCGGCCGACCTCCTCCTGGGGTTGAGCCGCGTCTACGACGTCCTCCCCGGCCTGTCGGAAGGCGACCGGCAGGACCTTCTGCCGTCCAGCCCCTGGCACGGCGTGGTGATCTCGATCGATCCCCTATCCCTGTCCGCACTGGCCTCCGCCCGACGCGTGAAGCAGCTCCATCCGTCCATCCCCGTGATCCTGGTGGGGCCCCTGCCGGCTGACGTGTCCAGCCACGAAGCCTTCGAGGCCGGCGTCGACGCTCTCGTCAACCCCGGCTGCCATGCCGATCTGTATGCGGCCATCGCCACGCGTAGGCCCCCCCCGTCGGACGCCCCGGTGGGGCCCGTGTGGACGACGTCTGCGGAAGCCCCGGGAGTCGCATGAGGCCCGCATGATCCACGACGACGCGGAAAAGCCCCCGCCGAAGATCCGCGGGAGCCGGGTG
>CAYUME010000881.1:0-2320 GCA_964445475.1 uncultured Planctomycetia bacterium | reverse complement strand
TGATGGTCCCGGCGGCGTGATCGAGGTCGACGTCGCAGAGGGCGACGATGGTCTCCGCTTCGAGGGCCTTCAGGTTCGCCCCGCCCATCCCGCCGACGCCGATCCCGGCGACCCCGAGCTTGTCGCTCGGCGGCGTCGGACCCCGGCCGAGGACGCGGCGGGGCACGATCGACGGCGCGGCGGGCAGGGCGGCGCCGACGGCGGCGGCCGCCGACGTCCGCAGGACGCGGCGGCGGCTGAGGGGCCTCGGATCGCTCATGGCAACCTCCCCGGCGGTCGCGATCGCCGCGCGACAGCTCACTTCGCCGGCCCGAGAAGATAGAGCACGCCCATGATCACCGGCTGGTGGGCGATGTAGATCCAAAGCGAGTGGCGCCCCGCGATATTGACGAACGTGACCGGCAGGCGCCACGGCAGAAGGCTCCGCTTCGGGGCGTAAAGGGTCTTGCCGAGGGCGGCCCCGACGAGGAAGACGCCGAACCAGGGGACCAGGGGGAAATAGTCGTAGGACGAGAACGCCGGGCTGTGGAGACCGAAGGGCAGGAGCCAGTCGAATCGGAGCGCCAGCGCCTTTTTCAGGGCCGGGAGGGCCGCGCCGAGCCCGACGACGGCCGCGCCCGTCATCGTCAAGGCGAAGGCCGAGGCCTTCTCGAACGCCGCGCCGTAAAGCAGCATGGAGATCGCCAGGCACTGCAGGATCCCGAAGTAGACGGTCGAGGAAGGATCGAAAACGTAGGTCGCCGCGCTGACGAGGATCGATATCGCCAGGAGGCGAAGGCCGCGGCGGACGTTGCTCCGGCTGAGCGTGCCGCTCACGCCGGAGAGGACGATGAAGAGCGTGGCGAAGAACATCTGGGCGATCGTCCAGGCGGTGGTGGAGAGGTCGGTGGAGAAGCCCAGGAACCTCTCGACGCCCCGGAACTCCCCCAGGTCGAAGAGAAGGTGATAGCCGACCATGAGGATGATGGACAGGCCGCGGAGGAAATCGATCTCCCAGACGCGGCGGGAGGCTTCCGGCTGGCTCACGACGAGAGGATAGTCCAGGCCGCTCCCCCCGTCAAGGAAAGAGGCCCGGATGGCGTCCGCGGCCCTAGCGGCCGAGCAGTTCGAGGAAGGTGGCCACGAACTTCTCGAAATCCCTGAGCCCCTCGACCGTCATGTACTCGTCGGGGCTGTGCTGCCGGCCGCCGTGGCCCAATCCTCCCGAGACGAGCGGCAGCCGGAGGATGCGCGAAAAGACGAAGTAGGGCGCGGCCCAGGTGGCCATCGGCCAGATCTCCGGCTCGACGCCGTGCCGGCGGTAGGCGCCGACGAGCCGGTCGACGATGTCCTCGCCGGCGTCCGTCTTGGACCAGGTGTAGTTGTCCCGGACCGTGACCTCGATGTCCTCGAAGCCCCGGCGGGCGAGGTGCCGCTGGAACTTGTCGATGACCTCGGCGGGCTCCATGTTCGGCCCGAAGCGGATGTCGACCTTGGCCGTGGCCACCCGCGGCAGGACGGTCTTCGTCCCCACTCCCGAGTAGCCCGCCGTGAGGCCGTCGATATTGATGATCGGGGAATACAGGCCCTTCTTGAGCAGCTCCACCCCGGTCGCCTTGTGCTTGAAGCCGAGGCCCTTCATCTCTTTCAGGAACTCCCGCTCGTTGAACGTCCGGGCCAGATCATCGAGGATACGGAGGTCCGCGGGCGGGATCGGGGCGACGTTCTCGTCGAAGCCCTCGATCAGGATGTTCTCGTCCTCGTCGACGATGGAGCTCAGGGCGTGGACGAGCCTCCAGACGGGCGAGGCGATCCAGGCGCTGACCGAGCTGTGGACGGACTCGGACGGGCCGAAGGTCTTCTGGCCCCGGCACTTGAGGTCGAGATAGACGATCCCCTTGAGGCCGATGTGGAGCGAGACCTTCCGGTTCGAATCCTGGGAGAAATCGAAGTCCACGACGCCCAGGCCCTTGAGCTCATCCTGGCGCTCGCGAATGAAGCCCTCCAGGTGGAGGCTGCCGATCTCCTCCTCGCCCTCGACGACGAAGACCAGGTTGACGGGGAGGCCGCCCTCGTCCTTGACGCTCCGGAGGGCGTTGAAGACGCCGGCCAGCGCCCCCTTGGAGTTGACCGCGCCCCGGGCGATGACGCAGGGCCCCAGCCGGGGGAGATCCCGGATCTCCGCTCCGAACGGGGGCGAGGTCCACTTGGCCTCTTCGACCGGTTGGACATCATACATCCCATAGACGATCAGGGTCTTCGGGCGGCCGGCGTCCACGCGGCCGTAGACGATGGGGAAGTCCTCCATCCCGCCGTAGACGACTGCCCCGCCGAGCTCCTC
>CAYUME010000880.1:0-2320 GCA_964445475.1 uncultured Planctomycetia bacterium | reverse complement strand
GACCGGCTACGACCCGGAACGGAGCGGCGTCTACAGCAACGGCCGCTACCAGCCGATCCCGCCGGGGTACTCCGTCTTCGAGCGCGTCGAGGCCCACTTCGGGCCGGAGCACGTCGACACCGTCGCCGTCATCGGCAAGAAGGGGCACGTCGACAACGATCCCCCGAAGCGCATCGACTACGAGCAGTGGGAGAAGGGCGAACAGAAACAGAAGAAGATCGACAAGGCCCGGCCGGGCCTGGGCAACCTCCAGGGCGGGAAGATCGTCGAGGAGAACGGGAAGAAGTACGTCGAGACCCCCGGCAAGCCCTGGTATCTCGCCAGCCAGAAGATGGACCTCTTCGAGAACGGCCTGTCGCTGACCGAGCGGGTCGGGACCCGGGCGCTGGAGGAATTGGAGAAGCGGAAGGACCGCCGCTTCCTCTTCTTCGTCCACTTCGCCGAGCCGGACCACGGCGGCCACAAGCACGGCGAGAACTCGCAGGAATACACCGACGCCATCAAGGAGGACGATCTCTGGACGGGGAAGATCGTCGCCAGGCTCAAGGAGCTGGGGCTCTACGAGAAGACGCTGGTCTACGTCGTCCAGGACCACGGCTTCAACGAGGGGCAGAGCGGACACGGCTACGCGCCGTACGTTCTCTACGCGACCAACGACAAACAGGTCACGCGGAAGGAGGGCACGCGGGCGGACCTGGCGCCGACGGTCCTGAAGCGGCTCGGGATCGACCTGGCGACGATCGATCCGCCGCTCGACGGCGTGCCGCTTGACGTGGAGGCGCCGGAGCGGAAGGCGCCGGTGGAGAAGTCCGCAGTCATGGGCGGCAAGCATAAGAAGGCGGGGGACGCGGCGGGGGCGGACCCGGCGGCCGACAAGAAGGCGAAGCGGAAGGCCGCGCGGCAGGGGGCGGAGACCCCGGCGCCGGCCACTCCCGCGTCCCCGTAGCCGCGGGAGCCGCGGAGCCGGATGCGCCCCGCACGCCGCCGGTTCGCTGTGAGGCGCGTGGCGAAGCCTGTCCCGAGCCGGGTCGAGGGGGGTCTCCCGCGGGGCGAGCCCTTGACCCGCAGGACCGCCCGCCTCCAGGCGCATGTGAAATGCGCGGCCCGATCCTCTCTCCCCTTCTTGCTCATGCGCCTCCGGTGCGGTAGAGTGACAACGCTGAGCTCGCACCCCTCTGGAGGTCGTGTCATGCGCGCCACCCGCCGCCGCTTCCTCGCCGACGCCGGCCTGAGCGCCGGGGCCGCCGCGCTCCTCGGGTCCCGCCTCGCCCGCGCCGCCGAGGCCGCCGGGCTCCACCTGTCATCCAACTCCTACTCCTGGCACGTCTACTGCCAGCGCGAGAAGAAGAACTTCGGGGCCGACCTGGACGCCGGGTGCGCCGATATCGCCGCGAGCGGCCTCAACGGCCTCGAGCCCGGGATCGGCGGGCCCGGCGACATCGAGCGCCATGCGGCGATCCTGAAGAAGCACGGCCTCGAGATGCGCTCCATCTACATGGGCAGCTGCCTCCACCTGCCGGACAAGGCCGAAGCGAGCATCGCCCGGATCCTCGGCGTCGCCGCCAAGGCGAAGCAGGCGGGGACGCGGATCCTCGTGACGAACCCCGACCCCAATCCCAACAAGACGGACGACCAGCTGAAGGTCCAGGCCGAGTCCCTCGGCACCCTCGGAAAGAAGCTCGCCGGCCTGGGCGTCACGCTCGCCTACCACAACCACGACGTCGAGATGCGCAAGGAGGCGAAGGAGTTCCACTCCGTGATGGACGGGACGGACCCGAAGGTCGTGACGCTCTGCCTGGACGCCCACTGGGTCTGGCGCGGCGCGGGAAACTCGGCGGCCGTCCTCGACGCGGTCGTCCGGAAGCACGGCGCGCGCGTCAGCGAGCTCCACATCCGGCAGTCGGTGGACGGTGTCTGGTCCGAGACGCTCGGGGCGGGGGACATCGACTACCCGGCGATCGTGGCGCACCTGGCGGGGATCGGGGTGAGGCCGCACCTGGTGCTGGAGATCGCGGTGGAGAAGGGGACGCCGCACACGATGACGGCGGTGGAGGCGCACCGGGCGAGCGCGGCGTACGCGCGGAAGGTGTTCGCGGCGCTGGGGTAGTTCGCAGAGCACGCGGACTTGTTAGCCCGCAGATCACGCAGGGCACGCGGATTCCCGGGCCCGCAGATCACGCGGAGAGGGCCCGCAGATCGCGCAGATCACGCGGAGAGGGCCCGCAGATCACGCAGATCACGCGGATCACGCGGAGAAGGCCCGCAGATCACGCGGAGAAGGCCCGCAGATCACGCGGAGAAGGCCCGCAGATCACGCGGA
>CAYUME010000879.1:0-2321 GCA_964445475.1 uncultured Planctomycetia bacterium | reverse complement strand
GCCGACGGCACGCTCGCCTGGAAGTCGAAGCTCTGGGGCTGGACCGTCTACGGCGAGGGGAAGCGCACGGCGCGCCAGGAGATCCCGACGGCGTCGTCGGACCTGGTCGTGGATCCCGAGGTCCAGGAGGCCGCGGACGTACAGGTTGGAGCACCAGATCTTGCGGTTGATGTGCGCCTTCCAGAGGGCGGCGATGCGGGCGGGGGGGAGGAGGACCGTGCCGGTCTTCGCCATCTCGCAGACGTAGACCCACTCGAGATCGGTGTCGTCGTCGGTGCGGGCCCCGTCGGGCAGGGCGGGGGTGTAGGACTCGACGCGTCCCGGTTCGTCGATGTACTTGAACTCGTGGGGGAGGCCGTTGAGGTTGCCGAGGATCTGCCCGAGCATCCCGCCGCGGATCTTGTCGGCGAGGGCATCGACCGTCACCTCGACGAACGTCACGGTCTCAACCGCCGTGGCGAACGGTGTGACCGCCATGGACAAAAGGACGGCGCCGGCGAAAGCCCATGCGTGACGCACGATCCAGCTCCCGATGGGAGGTTGTGTCCCGGTCGCGTCGTCCTTATTGCGAAGTCACGGCTGCAGCCGGACCACGGTGATACGGAGAGCGTTGTATGTGACCCCCGCCGTGCCGGACACATTAATAAAGACCTGTCCGGCTGCGCCGCAGTAGCCGCTCCAGGCATTCGCCGCGGGGATCGGCGTGGCGGAAGGGGTCACGCCGATCAGGATCGTGTCACCAGGCTGCGCGAACGGCACGGTGAATACATTCGGTCCCAGCGCCAGCGACCCGGCTCCGAAGGAGGCGCTGTCGACCAAGCCGATGGCGGCCGTCCCGCCGCCGACGCCGAGCGAGCCGGAGACCCGGGCGCTGCCGGCCACGTCGAGCGTGGCGGCCGGCGTGGTCGTGCCGATGCCGACGTTGCCGTTGAGGAGCTGGATGGTTCCGTTGGGGTGGCCGTGGCCGATCCCGGCGCTGACGACCACGCTCCCGCCTTGGGCCGCGCCGTCCCCGATCGCTCCCCCCACGTATCCCCCTTCCAGCAGGATCCGTCCCGCGTCGTCGTCGAAATTGCCGCGTCCTCCCATGACCAGGGCGTCGCTGTGGGCCGTCGCGATAGACCAGTAGGACGTGGGGCCGCCCTGGATCGTGACGTTCCCGCCTGCCGTGTTGTAGCCGAATCCGCCGGTCACGGTGACCTCTCCAGCGGGGCCCAGGCCGCCATAGCCCGAGCCGCCGGACGGCGTGTTGCCCCCGGCCATGATGGTCACGTCGCCGCCTGCGCCGCCGGTGACCGTGCCCGCCGCACCGGCCTGGAGCGTGACATCACCGCCGTCTCCGGAGCCGTTGCCGACATTCGGGGATTGGAAAGCGACATCCTGCGTCGCAGCCGAGCCGAAGACCGTGGAAAGGAAGTCCGTAGCCCGGGCCGTCCCGTTGATGTCCAGCTTCTGGCCCGGGGATGTCGTGCCGATCCCGACGTTGCCGGTGTTCTGCACGATCATCCGGTCCGTGTTGCCGGTCCGTACGTAGACGTGGCCGCTTGAGGTGGAGTTGAGGAGCGTGTTGGAGCCGTCCGACATCAGCGAGTAGTCGCGTCCCTCCATCCACCAGACGGCCTGCGCGCCGCCGTACGAGGGATGTCGGCCCATCATGGCCTTCCATCCGTCGGTATCCCCGGCCCGGATCGACCCGCTCACGTCCAGCTTGCAGACGGGAGCCGTGACGCCGAGGCCGAGGTACAGGGTGCCGGGCTTGACGACGAGGACCTGAGACCCTCCGTTGAAGAGCTTGAACCCGTCTGCGGCGCCGCTGCCATTCTCGTGCGCGATGAGCATCCAGTCGTTGTTGGCGGCTGGCGTCTTCATCCGCCAGCCTGCACCCGAGAAGGAGCCCGTGTTTTCGATCATGGCCGTCATGGACTGCCCGTTCATGAATCGGCTGATGTGAAGCGGGTAGGCGGGACCGGCCGTTCCGATGCCGACATTCGTCCCGTTGTCGTACAGCTGGCTGTTCCCGATCGAATTGACGTTCGTCCATTTCGTGACGTAGTTCTGCGTGCCCGTCCCGAGGGCGGCGCCCAGGTCGGCGACCGTGCTCCAGGAGGCCAGGCCCGCGGCGTCGGACGAGAGGACCTTCCCGGCGCCCGGAGACCCGCCCTGGATTTTCACCTGGCCGTTCACGTCGAGCGCCGCGCCCGGTGCCGCCGTCCCGATGCCGATCCCGCCGGAGGCGCGGATCAGCAGCTGGTTGGCGGCCGTGGAGGCGAAATCGGCGTCCGTCGAGTCGCCCCAGACAAACGAGCCCTGATTGTTGGCCT